>CAZKUH010000541.1:0-2063 GCA_964555895.1 uncultured Enterobacterales bacterium | reverse complement strand
CTCAGGATAGCCTGCTTTTTAAAGAGCTGCTCAGGCTAACTTAGGTATAAATTTGTCATCCTGAGCTTGTCGAAGGATCTTGTACTCGGCCTTTCTAGCTTCCTCGATCTTGCTTAAGATGACTGTCGATTGCTTCAACTCTGGAGTCATTGTAGATCGAACTTTCAAGGCATGACATTTTTCATCTTTGCATTCTCACGCCTTCTAAACTTCATTTCCTCCTTGGTATTCAGAGCGATTTTTTGAATCAGGAACGCCTCGGGATAATTTTATAATATTTATCCAAATCAATAGCCTGTCCGGTATTTATCTGCTACAACTACTGATATGGTTTTAAATAAAAAGTTGTTGCAGAGTGTCATACTCTTTTTTATTTTATTAATCAACACCACATTCGTTCGGGGTGAGCGGTTTCTGTCACCTGAAAAATTGACAAAAATTAAGGCAAAGTATGGGCAAAAAGCCTATGACAGGGTTGAACAATGGTTGAAATTATTAAATAGTCCCCAGGATGTTTCTGATCTTGAAAAATTGAAGCGAGTGAATAATTTTTTTAATAAGGTTAGATTTATTAGTGATATTAAACATTGGAAACAGCAAGATTACTGGGCAACACCGCTGGAAATGCTTATCACTGATGGCGGTGATTGTGAGGACTTCTCGGTAGCTAAATATTTCAGTTTACGTGAATTGGGTGTGAGTATGGACAAGCTGAGGTTAACCTATGTTAAAGCTTTAAAACTTAATCAGGCGCATATGGTGCTGAGCTATTTTCCAGAGAAAAATGCAGAGCCGTTGATTTTGGATAATCTCATCGATGAAATAAAACCGGCTTCTGCAAGAACAGACTTGCAACCCGTCTACAGCTTCAATGGTGAAGATTTGTGGTTATCGAAAGAACGATCGGAAGGAAAATGGATCGGCATAGGTAAATCATCCCGCATAAGCGTATGGAATGATTTGCTAAAGAAATATTCTGATGAAATGATTCAGACGACGCAAAAGCCAGCCAAATTAAAACCGCAAGGAGAGAAAAATGAGTCTCTTTAAACAATTCTACCTATTACTTTTTAGTGCGTTGTTAATCGCATTTTCATTGAGTTATTGGTTTGTTATCGAATCGAGTAAAGATTTTTTGGAAAAACAGATGGCGATTCATTCTCAGGATACAGCGACATCTTTGGGTATCTCTCTGGGTGAAGCGATATCTTTAAATGATAAAGCCAAAATAGATACTTTATTGAACGCGATATTTGATAATGGCTATTTTGCCGAGATTCGAGTGGAGAACAATAACGGTGTCATACTCGGTAAAAAAACACTTAATTGGGGTTTTGTGACTAAAAACATTCCAGATTGGTTTGATGATTTAATTTCTTTAAATGAACAAAAAGCAGATTCGGAAGTAACTTTTAACTGGAAACAGGTGGGTACTATTGATGTGGTAACCCACCCGGGCTTCGCTTATTTACAGTTATGGGAGATGGCAAAAAGAAATTTTTGGGCATTAACAGGCATGTTATTACTCTATTTGGTCGTGGTGTCCGTAATCAATAAGAAAATTGAAAAACCGTTAACTGCAGTGGTCTCTCAAGCCAAATCATTAATGCAGCAAAAATTTGAAAAAATTGACGAAATACCCAGTACCCCGGAATTGAATGTCCTAGTGACAGCGATGAACACAATGGTTGACGCGACTGAAAATTATTTAAAAAAATTAGCACGGGATGCGCAACACTGGCATGAAGAGGCTTTTATTGATGCTTTAACTTCATTACCCAATAGAAGAGATTTTCATCGACATCTACAAGAACTTTCACTAACGGAAGCAGATTATTATTCTATCAGTATTGGCCTTGTTAAAATAACCGGTGTTGACGGCTTGAATACGCGAGCAGGATATTTAGCCGGTGATGAGTTGCTGGTTAAAATAGGAAAACTTTTGGCGGCCACACAGCAACAGGAAGCAGGCGCCTTAATCGCCAGATTAAATGGTACTGAATTTGCCATCGTTATTAGAGATTTTACCATCGCTGATATCCAGCCATTTTATGAACAACTCT
>CAZKUH010000540.1:0-2064 GCA_964555895.1 uncultured Enterobacterales bacterium | reverse complement strand
AGTAATTTTTTTAGCAACTGCCGCTAGAAATACAAAATAGCCAGTAACGAGCCGGTAGAAATTGAAAGCCATAAAATTAGTGCCTGGAGCATTGGATTTAAGCGTAATGATCTGATTGTCGTTCTGGTAAAACCTGCCCCCATAAATAATAAACTGGTGATAAGTCCTGCTTTGGCTAAAAAAACTAAAGCATGTGCCATATCAGTTTTGACCAGTGGCAACATAATACTTGTCAGGGGCAGCAAAGTGGCTGTGGTTGAAGCTAGAATAAAAAACAGGATAAAGATCGGCAATTTAACCCTGGTTTGGCTTTCTTCATGACTTTTTCTGGACGTGTGCCAGGATGCAATCAATACTAGAGGAATGATCCAAAGCGCCCGTGCCAGTTTTGTGGTCGTGGCAATTTCTAGTGCTTTCTGGCCATACTCAGAGGCCGCTCCGACTACAGAGCTGGTGTCGTGAATACCGAGCGCCGCCCAAAGGCCAAATTGTTGTTGCGTCATGTCAAAGATATGGCCTAACCACGGATAAACATACAGGGCAATACCGTTAAGAATGAAAACAATAGAAATGGCGACAACGGTTTGTTCTGGTTTGGCACGAATGGTCGGAGCCATTGCCGCGATGGCACTACCGCCACAGATAGCCGTGCCAGTTGAGATGAGCTGAGAAAGTTTCGTCTCGACCTTGAAAAGCTTTCCAAGTAGCAAGCCTATGGTCAAGGCAAAAGTAATGGTTGCTACAGTAAGCCCCAATCCTTGTTGCGTGGTGACCCAAAGTGTCTGTAAATTCAGACCAAAACCTAACCCGATAACACTGGCTTTTAACAGGAATCCAGCCCATTTCTGCGTCAGATGGCGAATGGGGTTTCCCAGCGTCAGGGCAAAAATTAAACCGGCCAGCAGCGCTAGTCCGGCCGATAGGTATTGTAAAAAAACTAATGCGATCAAACCCACAAGTAAGCCGACACGAAAAATTGAAAAAACATTCATCATTCTATTCTCTAAAAGCAGGTTATTTACCCTTCCTGTAACAGGATTTTAAGGTATCTTTGATATCGTCCCTGATCAATTTTATGTTCAGCAAAGGCTTTTTTAACGGCACAATGCGGTTCGTTCGAATGCAAGCAATTACGAAATTTGCAGAATTCACTATATTTTCTGATCTCTCGATAACCATCGTTGAGTTGCTTTTTTTCAATGTGTTCGAGAGAAAATTCTCTAATGCCGGGTGAATCAATCAACATCCCCTCGCCATCAAGATGATAGAGTTTGGATGCTGTGGTGGTATGCGTTCCCAGTCCGGAATTGTCTGAAATCTTACGGACTTCTGCATTTACTTCAGGCAATAAAGTGTTAACCAAGGAAGATTTGCCGACCCCGGATTGACCCACAAATACACTACATTGTTGCCGCAGTAACTGTCTTAAATTAGCCATGCCCTGAAGCGTTTTGACGCTGGTAAAGATGACTGGGTAAGCCAAATCCTCAAAAACACTTAATTGCCCGGCTACCTGAGGATATTTGTCGAGCAGATCGGCTTTATTAAAAATAATCAAGGGCTTTATATTGGCGTGCTCTGCTGCAACCAGATATTTATCCAGAATTAAAGGAGAAAAGACCGGTTCAGGAGAAACCACGATGCAAATTTGATCTAGGTTGGCAGCCACCGCTTTCAAACCCTGATAACGGATAGGACGCGCCAGAACACTTTTACGAGGCAATATTTTAGTTACTATCCCTAGTTGGTTACCTTGTTCCTGACAGAGAACATTATCCCCACAAACCAGGTTTTCGAGTTTTCTACGTAAATGACAGCGTAAAACTTCCCCTGTGGACAATTCAATATCAGCTTCAGCGCCAAAACGACTGATGACCAAGCCCGTTGTGAGAGTGGCTGTGGGTTCATTCAAACAAAGAGCCGATTCATCAGTTGGCGATCGGGCTGTTCTTTTTTTTGTTGAAGGCCGGTTAATCATGAGATAGCCCGGATCGGGAGAATGGGCGGGTCTTATGCTTTTTTCCTTAAAAGTTTCGTGGCTCTCGAATAATAAATCTGCTGTGT
>CAZKUH010000539.1:0-2077 GCA_964555895.1 uncultured Enterobacterales bacterium | reverse complement strand
ATAGTTTGAGCATTTTTTTTTGATTACTGGAATAAAGACTCAGATCACTGGTCAAATCGACCTGGACATAAATATTGGCACGTTTGGCGGCTTTGGCAGAGAGCCATTGAAAACTTGGGCTAACTTTTTCAGTTGTCACTTTCGGTTGCGCCGTTGCTTTGGTGAGTACTTTTGTTTCTGGCGCTTTAGCGCAACTGGTTAAGCCGAAACTCGTCACGAGAAGTGAGAGCATCAGCAAGATTGGTTTTGACATGATATTCATCAATATGGCCTCTTGTCAGAGAAATGAAATGAGCTACATTCTTTCATAAAAAGCGCTATTGTTGAACAAAATATAAAAGATCCTTGAAAAAAGGCATATTGACCCCATTGTGACCCTTCTTAATCAGTCTTCTGGAATGACTATGGAACAATATCGAGGCACGACAATTTTATCCGTTCGTAGAAATGGTAAAGTTGTTATTGGTGGCGACGGTCAGGTATCACTGGGTAATACCATTATGAAGGGTAACGCCCGCAAAGTACGCCGACTTTACCACAACAAAGTTATAGCTGGTTTTGCCGGTGGCACGGCCGATGCCTTTACCCTTTTTGAACGATTTGAAGCCAAACTGGAACAGCACCATGGTAAACTGATGCGTGCCGCGGTTGAGTTGGCGAAGGACTGGCGTTCTGACAAAATGTTAAGAAGACTAGAAGCTTTGTTAGCTGTTGCAGATAAAGAACATTCACTTATCATAACCGGAAATGGTGATGTGATTGAACCTGAAGATAATTTAATGGCCATCGGCTCTGGTGGTCCCTTTGCCCAGTCAGCCGCACGGGCATTGCTGGATAAATCAGATTTGAATGCCCGTGAAATAGTTGAACACGGCTTAAAGATAGCCGCAGATATTTGTATTTACACCAACCACAATCACACCATTGAAGAATTGGACTGCGAATAATATGACCCAAATGACCCCAAGAGAAATTGTAAACGAGCTGGATAAGCATATTGTTGGGCAAAAACAAGCTAAAAGGGCCGTCGCCATTGCCTTAAGAAATCGCTGGCGCCGGTTGCAGGTCGATGTGGATTTAAGAAATGAAATCACACCTAAAAACATCTTGATGATAGGGCCAACCGGTGTCGGTAAAACAGAGATTGCGCGACGTTTGGCAACGCTGGCAAATGCACCTTTCATCAAAATAGAGGCTACCAAATTCACGGAAGTGGGTTATGTTGGCCGAGACGTGGACTCCATCATTCGTGATCTGATGGATGGTTCCATGAAAATTGTGCGTGAACAAGCCATGCTGAGAGTACAAGCCAAAGCTGAAGAAGCAGCTGAAGAACGTATTCTGGATGCATTGTTACCGGCGGCCAGGACAGGGTTCGCCGATTCGGAGCAACAGACGACTGATAACACCAGACAAGTTTTTAGAAAACGACTTAGAGAAGGCTCGATTGCAGATAAAGAAATCGAAATAGCGGTTTCACAACCCACCCTGGGTGTAGAAATTATGGCCCCCCCCGGGATGGAAGAAATGACCCAGCAATTACAGGGTATGTTTTCCAACATGAATCAGGCACCCAAGAAAAATCGCCGACTTAAAGTGGTCGAAGCCTTAAAGATGGTTACTGAAGAAGAAGCTGACAAATTACTCAACCAGGAAGATTTAAAAGCAGAAGCGGTAGAATTGGTGGAACAAAATGGTATTGTCTTTATTGATGAAATTGATAAGGTTGCCAAGCGTTCCGAGCATGGAGGTGATATTTCCAGAGAAGGGGTGCAAAGAGATTTGTTACCTTTGGTAGAAGGATCAACCGTTAATACCAAATACGGCATGGTCAAAACCGATCATATTTTGTTTATTACTTCCGGCGCATTTCATCTCACCAAACCATCGGATTTAATCCCCGAATTACAAGGACGATTACCCATACGCGTGGAACTCAGTTCTTTAGGTGTGGAGGAGTTTATCCGCATCCTCACCGGACCCGATGCTTCTCTAACCAGGCAGTACCGCGAGCTTATGGCAACCGAAGGTTTTGCCATAAGCTTCACAGATAATGGTATTAAAAGAATCGCCGAAC
>CAZKUH010000538.1:0-2091 GCA_964555895.1 uncultured Enterobacterales bacterium | reverse complement strand
TAACCTCAACTCGGGATAAGGGAAGCCAAGTCAGTGCAATTAAGATAGAGATAACATGTTGAAAAAATAGCAATTTATTATTAAACCCAGCGCTTAAATTTAACCAATGAGCGTATTTTTGTGGTTATCAAGGCGAATTTGTGCAGTAATAGCGCGCTATTGGAAACAAAATCAACGCGGAGAACCGCGAAAATACGCGCGCTGGTGGTTTTCCTTACCTAGAGCTGAGGTTATTTAACCTCAACTCTAGGTAAAAACGGCCTATCAGTACAGTCAATTTTGTGGATCTCCAGGTAAACTTTGGTTCTCAAAGTTTACCTGGAGATCCAGAAAAATCTGTGTATTGAGCTTGAAACAAAAATATTATCCCTGTTTAAGACAATAAAACTTCTAAATTTCAAGCAGCTAACTATTGACGCCGACCATCCTCATCCCTAACCGGGTTATTTATGTTGCTAAATTTCAACGACTTAACTGTTATTTCCGGTTATTTTCCCAAAGTTCAGGTTACGTTAAATACCACTGTGGCAATCAAATCTTCGCTCGTTTGTCTAAAAACGGTTAGGTTTTGCCGCCCTCATTACATATTTATCCGAAATCCCGCCTAACCCATTGATATTTACTGTCAAAAAAATGGCATCCTTTAGGAAGAAACTTGCCGCGAAATTTTATCCCCTTGTTTTTTATGAATTTTTTATCTTGGCATGGTTTTAGCAAAGGAATATTCAGAAAAACCACTAAAGTAAATAATGTCAACCATAGTGGTTTCAGAATTATCAACAAATACAGGTAACTACAATGCAAGGCATGGTTCAATCAAACCCGGATAATATTCCTGATTTGTCTCTAATTGCATCTTCAACACAAGATAAGCAGGAAAAAGAGGCGCTGATCCATACTATCCAGACTTTGAGTCTGGAACTCCAGCAGACCTTGGTTGTGGATAACCTGCTGCATATTTTTTGTGAGAAAGTAGCCAATTTAATACCTTGTGATAGTGTTTCCTATGAGAATACCGATAAAAACATCTCTTGGCAAAGTGGCCAGACAGCAAAACATCACTGCCAATACCAATTAACACTCAATGGCGAGTCATTGGGTTCAGTTTGCTGTACTCGAAACCACCCTTTCTCATCGCAGGATCTTCAAGTAATCGAATGGTTAGTTGCTATTTTAATTTATCCGATTAGAAACGCCCTGCTTTATCTTGATGCGCTTTCCTCTGCGCTCAAAGATGGCTTGACTGGTGCAGGAAACCGTATGGCCTACGATGAAGCTATTTTAAGAGAAATGGATAAAACGCAAAGAAGCGACCAAAAAATGGCCTTGCTTATGGTTGATATCGATCATTTTAAAAACTTCAATGACAATTATGGTCATGCCACTGGTGACAAGGTTTTGCAAGCCGTGTGCAATGAAATGCAACGGACCCTGCGTCGTTCAGATATGTTATTTCGATATGGTGGGGAAGAATTTGCTATCATTTTAAGTCCTTCAGATAGCCAGCTAGCCGAACAAATCGCCGAAAGATTACGTCAGGCAGTCGCCAATCTGGTACTCGCTCACGGTAACGAGCAATTATCTATTACCATCAGTCTGGGTGCCGCTGAGATAAAACAAAAAGATACGCCGGAGAAAATTTTTAAGCGTGCAGATAAGGCGCTCTATTGTGCCAAAAATAATGGAAGGAACCAGGTTGGAATTGCAGCATAAAATGGTTGGTGGAAATAATAATAATAAATTTCACTTAGACACCCACTTTTTTATGTTGCAATATTTTTATTACTTGAATTCAGGAGTTAATTTCACCTTGAAAAAATATTTTAACACGCACTCAACATGAAATAATTTCAAGATTATTTTTTTTTGAGATATTCTACAGCCTCAACACCATGCTCACTGGTAATTTTAAGTGCAGCTATTTGTTAGCTGTATTTACGCTCTCTACCTTCTCTAATTATATCTACTATTTCTGATGAGCTTATTGTTATTTCCCAATTTCTAGGCGTAAGATCGCTTGTTTTCCAACCAATTTAGCGTCCTAATTCTATCACATCCTTATAACGATAATCTGGTCAGGTGAATTTCTCC
>CAZKUH010000537.1:0-2095 GCA_964555895.1 uncultured Enterobacterales bacterium | reverse complement strand
TACCTTACGCTTTTTTTTCAGCTCTGCCTGGAGGGAAATAATTTAAAAAGGCGTTGTCTGGGATAGAGCAAGAATTATGATTTTTTTTCATATTATTCCTTTTCTGTGGCTAATAATGTTCAGAGTTGAACACTATAAAAAACTCAAAGCGGCCAGCAATCTTGGACACCTAGTTCTTTAGACAGATTACTTCAGATTGATTTAGCTCATCAAGCAAACGGAATTAATAATCCCAGTTTCAGGAAGAAATACCCATGGGTTATACTATCGCTCACCAGATGAAATTGGGAATAGCAAATTATTGAAAAAAATCGACAACAATTCACTCGCATTGACAATGATAATTATGCCATGCTGGTGATTCAGCATAGAAAGTATGCGGTCACCATATAGGATGTTTCTTTCAAAGGCGTACTGGTCGAAATTGAAGAAGGTTTTGAAATAAAAGTAGACGAACAAATTGAGTTTTACTGGGTGCTCTCCAATGAATTTCCTGCCATCGTCATCAGTACTCAAATCCGCTGGTACAAAGATAAATATACCCGTGACACCTGAAAATAGTTTGCGTGGTACAACTAAACCTTAAAACCTGAGGCTGCTAGATGTATTCAACGGCTTCAGAAATTCGGGATACCCCGATAATGTCCATACCTTTAATGCCATTTTTTGGGCAATTTGCCAAAGGAATAATAGCGCGTTTAAATCCATGCTTACGCGCTTCTTTTAAGCGTTCTTGACCGTTAGGAACGGGACGTACCTCACCAGCCAAACCGACCTCACCAAAGGTAAGCAACCCTGAATCCAGGGCTTTATCCCGTAAACTGGACAGTATGGCAAGTACCAAAGCCAAATCTGCACTGGTTTCCATCACGCGAACGCCCCCCACAACATTAAGAAAAATATCCTGATCGTGACAGGCAATTCCCGCATGTCGATGCAAAACTGCGGTTAACATGGCCAAACGATTTTGATCCAGCCCAACTGCAAGGCGCCGAGGATTTGCTAACTGCGCATCATCTACCAATGCCTGAACTTCGACTAACAAGGGACGACTGCCTTCCCAAGTTGCAGTGACGATACTGCCAGCCACCGGTTCTCCATAACGACTTAAAAAAATGGCAGAAGGATTTTTCACTTCTTTTAAACCCATATCTGTCATGGCAAAAACACCCAGTTCATTCACCGCACCAAATCGATTTTTTACTGCTCGGATCACACGATAACGATTATCCCCGCCACCTTCAAAATACAGCACACCATCAACCATGTGCTCCAAAACTCGAGGGCCAGCCAGTGCGCCATCTTTTGTCACATGCCCCACCAGAAATAAAGCGGTTCCCGTTTGTTTGGCAAAACGCACCAGCTGGGCCGCACTTTCCCTCACCTGAGCAACTCCACCGGGAGCTGATTGAAGCGCTGCTGTATAAATAGTCTGGATAGAATCTACCACCATAATCTGCGGTTTATGTTGTAATGCTGTGGCAGTAATTTTTTCCACCTGGGTTTCTGTCAACAGTTTTAATTTATTATCCGGCAATTCCAAACGTCGAGCTCTCATTGAAACCTGTTCCGCTGACTCCTCACCGGTGATGTACAAACAATCCTGAGTTTGACTTAACTCACATAAGCATTGCAACAATAACGTAGATTTTCCCACCCCAGGATCGCCACCAATCAGCACCACGCTACCAGGAACAAGACCACCACCCAAAACTCTGTCCAGCTCCGACATCCCTGTACCCAGCCGCATTTGCTGATTCAGTTTGACATCCTTCAGCGCTCTTACTTGTCCAACGTCACCCGTATATCCGGCAAAACGCCCAGCCCTATCAGCTTTTGTGGTTTCTACCAACGTTTCGACAAAGGTATTCCATTGCCCACAATCACTACACTGCCCCATCCACTTACTGCTAACTGAACCACAAGCATTACAACTATACTGGGTTTTAACTTTAGCCAAGAGAGATTCCAACATTCGAAGAAAAGGACTGATATAATAAGCCGAAATAAGCTTGATAAACAACGTCAATAATAGATTTTTTAAATAGTTGGTACTTTGCTTTTGACGACACTGATGCAAAACTCATTATGATTG
>CAZKUH010000536.1:0-2099 GCA_964555895.1 uncultured Enterobacterales bacterium | reverse complement strand
AAAGAAATCATCAATAATGTAACGCAACTATCAAAAATCGTTTGCGGGCTTCTGACTCAGTCTAGTGAGATTAGGCGAGTCATAAAGAAATCTATGTCTCCCATTGCTCTTTCCAGTTATCAGGATATACACCAACATCTTGAGCGTCTGTTTACAAAGAACTTTATTAAAAATAGTTCTGATGAAATGTTTAAGCAATACCCAAGATACCTGAAGTCTTTATCATTCCGGCTTGAAAAACTACCCCATTCCGCCAATAGAGAGCGAGCAAATATAGAGATTTTGAATCAATGGAATACAAAAATATTAAAACTTGAATCAGTTATAGAACCCTGGCACAATAACTGGCAAGTTTACTTGAAACTCAAATGGATGTTGATGGAGTTGAGTGTTTCATTGTTTTCTCAGGAAATTGGAACTCCCTGGCCTATTTCTGAAAAACGTTTACATAGATTTTACCAGAATCTACAGCTTGAATTATCCTAAACTAACCTTAGTTCGGGAGAATAAGTGTTGTTATCATTGATTATGGGTACATGGGTACATGGGTACATGGGTACATGGGTACATATAAATTAATCAGCCTTTTGCAAAAGCCACGGGTGGTAAAGTTATCCACAGTCAATGCTAAGACTGTTGCCAAGGCGTATTGACAGATAATTTACACCCTTACACATTACCCTAGAATCATCAGTTGAAAGACGAAAGTCTACGCACCTCTTGGTGCGCCTAGAAAACTTAAGAACCCGCAACTCATGCTCTTAGGCCCCTGCATTCGCAAAATAAGTGCATCCATGCACAAAACCCATAAGGTGAATATGGCATTTTTAAGTTCCCTATGCACACTAATGGGTTACACATCTTTTCCGTACTCAACTGATGATTTTAGGATTACCGAAAAGCCAGGCGATAGCGGACAATAATTATCAGGAGATTGCTCATGAAAGAGATAACAAGAATCAATCATATTGGCTTGAGAGTGAATAATTTAGAGATCTCGCGGTCATTCTATGAAAAACTAGGCTTTGTGTTTTTAGTGGGGCCAGTTGGTCCAGAGCCTGTAGCTATCATGGAACACCCCTCTGGAGTCAATATAAATTTTATTTTAAATGCCAATACAAATAGCACTAAAAATATTCTCATGGATATTACCGAAAAATATGCGGGCTATACTCATATTGCACTAGAAGTCTCTGATTCAAAATCGGTTGCAATAAAAGTTGAAGATTTAGGCATGGTAATTACTGAAAAAGTTGAATATGAAGGTGCTCAGTTTTTTTTTATTAGAGACCCTGATGGTAATGTTATTGAGTTTCATCAGCCAGCAGGTTGATCTAGCCCCTACTTAGGGACAGTAAACACATTCAAGTGCTGATGGTGATGTCAGTATTTCTTATTATGACGCATAACGGGACATTCAGACATGGGATTAAAAGTTAAATTTTTTGGATCTTCGAATCCATTTAAAACATCATTTTTGGGTAAAGAATCATTTTCTGAGCAATTAGAAAAAGATATTAATATCTGGTTGATGAAAAAACCAAATATAGAAATAATCGAAATAAAACAATCCGCATTTGGTGGTAGTTTTGCTCCAGCCAAGGTATTTATTTCAATTTGGTATAAGGAAAAATCTTAGCCTGCTATTGCTTAGGATATCGTAAAATATAAAGGTTTAAAAAAAACTCAAGAACACGATCCAATTTGCTCTACCAATGAGTAAGAACGTTTGATGCAACAACAAAAACAGGAAATATTATCAAAAAACACCCATCACCTTATGAGTCATTAATCTCAGATCATATCCAGAACTGAGGGTATATAGTTCTAATAATATTCTATTTCGTTATTAATTCATGCAAAATATGAACTGGCTCACATTAATCTGCCAAAATAAAGAGTAGTCTTTGATCTATTGACTTTTTTTGAGTTGGAGTGTTTGGGATGATTCTTACAAAGTTTTCTCACATTTATGGCTATTTATTCTCAAAAGGAATTCTTGTAAATATAACTTTTCTACTTTGTTACAGTCTATTGTCAGCGGAAGATGTACAGGCTAAGGGAAGCATGAATTTGGCTATCCCACAACAAAGTAATCT
>CAZKUH010000535.1:0-2107 GCA_964555895.1 uncultured Enterobacterales bacterium | reverse complement strand
TGAAGGGCGTTTCGCACATCACCAGTTCCAGCAGGGGCGAAACCATGCAGATGACCAGTCGTATGACGGGTCGCCGTATTGGACCGTGTAAATAGTAACTATGACAATGCAAGCCATATCGACCCAAAGATATTTGGAATTACGTAATCTGTTCCTTTATTTCTGAAACCACCTTGTACTCTCTTGCTATGGAAAACCTTAAATAACCCGCTTAGTATGCAGAAATAGGGTAAGGAGGGGACATGTCTGATATGGGAGATGACCAGCATATCAATTTGGAATCCTTGCTCACTGACAAATCAGAGATCAAATCCCACTATCGCAAAAGAAATAACGCTTTCGAATTTAAAAGCATACATCCTGCTGACGCACCGAAGTTCCTTGAAAAAGGATGGCAGCTTCAGCGGAAAGGAATTCGGTCAACCCGAATAAAACGGCTCAAGTCTCATGACAGGTTTCTTGAAGATAAAGTTTGGTGCTTCCTTTATAGAATGGGATATAGCCACTTAAATGGTGACCGATATGTTATTCATTATGAAAGAGATGACGGCACACAAGCCAAAAAACAAATTGATGCTATTGGCTTCGACGGAGAAACTGCGATTGTCATTGAATGCAAATCAAAAGAAGATCGCGGTAGGCGGAGCCTAAAGAAAGACATCGCTGAAACAATTTATCTTCAGGAACGCATAAGAAAATCCATTTATGCACTTTCAGATTCTAAACAACGCCCTAAAATCATTTGGATATATGCAACTCATAATATTATCTGGTCTGAACCAGATGTCGCTGATGCTTCGGCAGGCAAAATCCAAATCGTCACTGAAAATGAGAGCCAATATTTTGAAGCATTCCTAAAACACATGGGCCCAGCTGGGCGTTATCAAATCTTGGGAGAATTTCTTGCAGGAGAAAAGATTCCTGGCCTAAGCGACGTGAAATTACCTGCCGTAAAAGGAAAAATTGGAGGGGAAATGTTTTATAGCTTCGTCACAACCCCTCGCAATCTACTGAAAATAGCTTTTGTTAATCATCAAGCTCTTAATCATCCCGACGGAAGACCCGCCTATCAACGAATGGTTCGCTCAAGCAGAATCAAAGAGATCGGAGATTTCATTACGGAAGGCGGATATTTCCCCACGAATATCTTAATCAATTTCACCGAGCCTGTCGGATGGCAACTCATGTCAAACAAAGAGAACTCTGATCCGAACATCAAATTTGGATGGATTCATCTACCCAACAAATACCGATCAGCATGGATCATTGACGGCCAACATCGCCTTTTTGGGTTCTCACATCTTGAAGGCAAGCTTCTTGATCAAAGTCTGTTCGTCCTTGCCTTTGAAAAAATGGATACAAGAAAAGAAGCTGATCTTTTCATTACGATCAATCACAAGCAGAAGAGCGTACCAAAAAGCTTATTGGTCAGCCTGCTCTCCGAAATTAGAATGGGTGACCATAATCCAAAGGTCGCTCTTCAAGCGCTAGCATCTGCAATTGTAAAGAGCGTTAATGCTGATCCCACAAGCCCTTTCTTTAGGCGGTTCACCATTCCCGATGTACCTCCCGAGGAGAATCAGAATCTTACAATTTCTGAAATTGTTAATGGGTTAACTCGTTCCGGCTTGTTAGGAAAGGTCGTTAACAAACAACCGGTTCCTGGAATTCTCCATTCTGGCACGGATGAGAAAACCATTTTGAGAGCCAAAAAGGTGCTCAATGGTTACTTCAACAAATTAATGGAAGCACATCCGAAAAGATGGGCTGCAGGAAAGCAAGCCTACGTTTCTGTTAATCCAGGTATTAGAGCGCACTTGATGCTTATTGCTGAAGTGGCTAAATATGTGGAGCTTCGTCGTAGTATAGATTTGGCGCAGGTATCCGATGATGATCTTATTGAGCATATTACTGAATTCACTGCCCCTATCGCTGAGTATATTCGGCAATCTTCTGATGATGAGATCAAAGAAAAGTTCTCTCGGAAGTTTGGTGAAGGTGTTGTATGAGTGTAGTTTTATATTTTAGTATAAATGATGAATACTTATTTGGGTGAGTTGGGCGATGAGATATTCATAAAGTTAATTAATGCCCCCATTACCACCAT
>CAZKUH010000534.1:0-2108 GCA_964555895.1 uncultured Enterobacterales bacterium | reverse complement strand
TAGAAAGCACCATCGCGGAAATTTTTGTTGATGGAAAAAAAGTAAAAAGTATTTCAGTGAATGGAACATGAGTTATTGTATTAGCTAATACGCCGTTTTACGCTGAATCAGGGGGGCAGACAGGTGATTCCGGTAGATTAATTTGTCCATCCGGCGAGTTTGAAGTCACCGATACCACCAAAGTTAATCAGTGTTTTTTGCATCATGGGAAAATGCTTTCAGGTGAATTCACAATGAATGAAACGGTCAATGCGGAGGTTGCAACAGACTCTCGGCGTGCAACTGCCCTTAATCATTCGGCAACACATCTTCTACATGCGGCACTTCAGCATGTGTTGGGAGACCATGTGGTACAGAAAGGTTCGATGGTTTCTGCAGAAAGGCTAAGATTCGATTTCGCACATCCAGAACAAATGACAGAAAATGAGAAATTGACAGTGGAGCGAATGGTCAATGGGCAAATCAGAGCGAATAATGCCGTGATTACCGAAATCATGTCGGCAGATGATGCTAGACAGGCAGGTGCTATGGCGCTGTTTGGTGAAAAATATGGTAACAAGGTTCGGGTATTGAGTATGGGATCTTTCTCAAAAGAACTATGTGGCGGCACACACGTCAGTAGAACGGGTGATATTGGATTATTTAGATTAACAACGGAATCAGGTGTTGCCTCGGGTATTCGTCGTGTCGAGGGTGTGACGGGAGATAAGGCAGTTGCAGACATGCAATGCCAGGATAGTTTAATTCATACTTTAGCGATGCAGCTAAAAACCCAACCTGGGCAAGTTTCTGAAAGAATCAAGCAAATTTTTTATCAGCTAAAGACATCACAAAAATCTGTTCAGGAGTTACAGTCGATAATCGCTTTAGGTACAAGCGCAGATCCGCTGGCCGAGGCTATTGAATTAAAGGACATCAAAATATTGTGTAAAACGTTTGCTGATATGGACAACAAAGCACTCAGAGAGACAATGGATAAGCTCAGAGACAAGATATCTCAGGGTGTAGTTGTATTGGCTTCCATAAACAATAATAAAATTCAACTCATCGTTGGTATTACTCGGCAGACGAGTGAGAAAGTTCATGCTGGAAAATTGATTGGATTTCTGGCTGCTCAAATTGGTGGCAAGGGTGGCGGCAGGGCCGATATGGCTCAAGCTGGTGGCAATGATATTGCTGCGCTTCCAGAGGCCATGAATTCCGTGGTGGATTGGGTCAGGGAAAAGCTTTAATCAAGCTCATTGTCTCGAAAGAAAGTGCCTGTCATCTGTAGTTTTCAACCCCACAGTCAGTTTATTACGGACAGAAATTCTATGTTAAACAAGGTGTTGTATGGCTGAGTATTTTTTCACTTTGATTGTGTCTTTGTTTCCAATAGAAAGACTATTAACGCACAACCTTGCCTTGCTAACCACTAAAATACTCGCGGCGGTGGTTTTCCTTATCCCGATCTGAGGTTAATTAACCTGGAACAATATCTGTTGTTGTTATAATTTCTATTAAAATCACTTGGTTCCAGTTAAATTTTAAGCCGAAATCATATGGGTTTATCTGAAAGATGCATGAATAACGACTGATGAAAGTAATTTAGGACTTGTAACTTTACTTTAACAAAAGGATAATGTGAATGCAGGTTGGGCTTCTTTAATTCAGCATTTTCATCAATTGAAATCAACAGTGAATTGAGGAGTTGGGTGTTAATTAATGCTTTTATGAAATCAAGGAGACTGAACGATGTTAATTTTAACACGTAGAGTTGGCGAGACTCTAATGATAGGTGATGAAGTTACGGTCACCGTTTTGGGTGTGAAGGGTAATCAGGTAAGAATTGGTGTAAACGCACCAAAAGAAATTTCTGTGCATCGAGAAGAAATTTATCTTCGAATCCAAAGAGAAAAAGATCTGGATAAGGACAGCGTTGGTAACGTTTAATTGTTGTCAAAAGTTAAATTAAGTTGTTTACAGACTTGCATTTTTCTCCTATTCAGGTAACATCCCCGCCGTTGTTAATTTCAACTATTTTAATGACGGTTTGGGGCTAATTCTTTAGTAATTCAAACTCGAAAATTTTTTATTCCATGGAATAGCTTTGTTATTTCAGCGTAAAT
>CAZKUH010000533.1:0-2109 GCA_964555895.1 uncultured Enterobacterales bacterium | reverse complement strand
GTAGACTTGAGATCAGACGTGTGCTCTACCGTTCATTAACCATAGACCACAACGCCAAAGTCTATATGCGTCTGAGTTGGCAAGTTTTTATCAGTATTTTTGTGGGTTATGCCGGTTACTATCTGGTGCGTAAAAACTTTTCTCTTGCTATGCCTTATCTTATCGATGAGATGGGCTATTCCAAGGGTCAGTTAGGTGTTGCGCTTTCAGCTGTTTCAATTGCCTATGGTTTAAGTAAATTTTTAATGGGGAATGTTTCTGACCGCAGTAATGCACGCTATTTTCTTTCTACAGGTTTATTAATCTCAGCCTCCATCATGTTTGTTTTGGGATTTTTACCCTGGGCTACCAGTAGCATCAGTATCATTTTTATTTTATTATTTCTCAATGGCTGGGCGCAAGGCATGGGTTGGCCTGCTTGTGGCCGCACCATCGTTCACTGGTTTTCCGGTGATGAACGGGGCCGCATCGTTTCTAGCTGGAATGTGGCGCATAATGTGGGTGGCGGATTGATCGGGCCGTTAGCCATATTGGGTATGGCGTGGTTCAATAATTGGCACAGTATCTTTTATGTGCCAGCAGCATTTGCTGCCTTTATCGCCATCTCCGTTTTTCTATTCATGCGAGACACTCCACAATCTTGTGGGTTGTCACCCATCGAAGAATTTCGGGATGATTATCCCGAAGACTATAAAGAATCTTTTGAGCATGAATTTTCGGCCAAAGAAATTTTCCTCAAATATGTTTTGAATAACAAGTTACTCTGGATCATTGCGTTTGCCAATGCTTTTGTTTATCTGCTCCGTTATGGCGTACTGGACTGGGCACCGACCTATTTACATGAAGTAAAAGGGTTTAACTTTGACAGCAGTTCCTGGGCCTATTTCTTTTATGAATGGGCAGGGATCCCCGGGACTTTATTATGCGGCTGGATCAGCGACCGCTGGTTTGATGGGCGCCGTTCGCCTGCCGCTATTTTGTATATGGTGCTGGTGCTAGTAGCGTTATTGGTTTATTGGTTTAATCCTCCAGGCAAGCCTTTTATTGATATCGCATCATTAGTGGCCATTGGCTTTCTTATTTATGGCCCGGTGATGTTGATTGGTTTATATGCATTAGAACTGGTTCCTAAAAAAGCCGCCGGTACCGCTGCCGGGCTCACCGGTTTATTTGGCTATTTAGGTGGTGCTTTGGTGGCGAATATCGCCTTAGGGTATACCGTTGATAATTTTGGTTGGGATGGTGGATTCATCTTGTTAACGGCTGGTGCTATTGCCGCAATTTTATTGATCGGTTTGACCTTTAAACATGAAATGGCGCACCATCATGACAGGAATAAAACAACCCCGGAATAAATTACAGGAAAATATCATGAAGAACAGATCCCTTTTTATCTTGTTGTCATTAATGGTTTTAAGCAGTTATGCAGGCGCGCATAAAATTGTTATCGCCCATCGTGGAGCCAGTGGTTATCTCCCTGAGCACTCGCTTGAAGCCAAAGCCATGGCACATGCTATGGGGGCGGATTATATCGAGCAGGATGTGGTGATGACCAAAGATAATGAACTGATTGTATTACACGACCATTATCTTGATCGCGTTACCGATGTGATGTCAGTTTTTCCGCAGCGTTTTAGAAAAGTGGCCGGAAAAAAACGCTGGTTTGCTATTGACTTTACTTTGAAAGAAATTAAAAGTCTGCGCATGACCGAAGGCTTTACCGTTGATGCAAAAACGCAACAAAAAAAAGCCATTTTCCCAGCTCGGTTTCCATTATTTAAATCAATTTTTAGAGTCTCTACGCTGAAAGAAGAAATCGAATTAATTCAGGGATTAAACAAAAGCCGAGGGAAAAATGTCGGTTTATATGTCGAAATTAAAGCCCCTTGGTTTCACCGCCATGAAGGCAAAGATATAAGCAAAGCCACCTTGAAATTATTAAAAAGCTACGGTTATAAAAATAAAACGGATAAAATTTTTATTCAGTCTTTCGATCCGGTAGAAACCAAAAGAATACACGATAAATTATTGCCGGAACTAGGCATGGATTTAAAATTGATCCAGCTTATAGCCATGACCGACTGGCATGAAACTTTCACCTATGTAGAT
>CAZKUH010000532.1:0-2112 GCA_964555895.1 uncultured Enterobacterales bacterium | reverse complement strand
TTTCACTCCCATTTGCTAGTTTTTTTTATTTATGCTTAATCTTAAATTGGCTTCTTGCCAAATAAATTTGATTAATAATTGCTTTTTCGTATCGTCGTAAAAAGCCACTGTCCGTGCTAATCCATATGCTTTTTTACTTTTGATTAAATTTATTTTTTTTTCACCAAGGTATATTTCACCAGGGTGTTTTGTCCAATGGTGCAGGATTAATTCGATCTCTCGTATTTTTGGCCTGTCTTTATATTCATAAAATTGTTTGCTAAATATAAATTCGCTACTTTGTGCCAGATGATGCATTGAAAAATTTAATATTTCATAGCGTTTTTTTTCTATAGACAGATTGGTTAAGCCATCATCCTCATACATCATCCCTGAGGCATTTGTTATCGAATCATCCGCATAATAATGTAATTTCAAATTTTTACTAGAATAGTATTTGGTTGTTGATATCGGTTTGATCATGGGAACAAATGATCCCGCTCGAACCAGTACCGGTATTGTATCCAGTGTGACAGGTAGCTTGATTGACTGACCACCTTCTATTTTTTTATCATGCCAAAAGTCAAACCAGATACCCTTCGGCACATCGACGGCTACTTCTTTCAGTTGAGGTTTCACCACGGGGGTAACCAGAAAAGCCTTTCCCCATAAATAACTGTTTTTATTTTCAATCAGACTGTCGTCGGCTTCATCTTCAAAAAATAGCGGCCTCATCAAAGGCATACCCGTGGTGCTATTTAGATAAGCTAAGGTATAGTTGTAGGGTAAAAGTGCATACCTTAGTTTTATAAATTTTCTAATAATATCCTTGGTTTTTTTATCCTGAAAAACGGGTTCTGATGGAAATACCTCGTCGGCATGGGGACGATATATCGGTTGAAATACCCCATATTCCAGCCAGCGGGTATACAGCTCAGTATCAAATTTACTCACATTAGAAAAACCACCTAAATCAGAATGCGTATAAGCCAAACCCAGTAAACCCATTTGCAATGATAATTCCACCTGAGCTTGCAGACCGCCCCAGGCTCTTCCAACATCACCGGTCCATGGAAACACGCCAAATCTCTGGCTACCAGCAAATCCCGCACGCATTAATAAAAACGGGCGAATATTAGGGAAATATTTCTTTTGCCGCTGAAAAATCATCTCTGACCATTTGTGACCGTAAACATTGTGTAACTCATCACCCCGACCTATAACGTGGATAGTGTCATCAGGATGTACTTCCGGTTCACCCAGATCTCCCCACCAACCAACCACACCTTGTGACATCAAACGTTGATAAAATTGCCAGAACCAATCATTGGCTTTTTCACTGAAGACATCAATCAAACCGGTATTACCAAAATAAAAATCAAAGCGTTTCGGGTTCCCATTTTCATCTTTTGCCAGTACATCATTATCAACCGCTTGTTGCCATTTGCTTGAAGTACTCAAAATAAAAGGCTCGGTTATCATCACCGTTTTGACGCCTTGTTCATTAAAATCAGATATCATTTTAGCTGGATGGGGGAAGGCCTTTTTATCCCATTCCAGATCACCTAAATAACCCTTGATTTCAGGACCAAACCAATAAAGATCCAGCACCACCGCATCTAGCGGAATATCTTCCAAGAAAAATTTATTAACTGTATCTACTGTTTGTTTTTGAGTGTGATAACCAAACCTGGAGGCAAAATTTCCTAATGCCCATCGCGGCGGTAAAGGTTGTTTACCCGTTACCGTGACAAAATCTTCAATCAATTCAGGATAACTATCAGCGGCAAAAATGACATAGGATGTTCGCCCGCCTACCGCCTCAAACTTTAAAATATCTGCCTCAGTTTTAGCCAGATCAACAAAACCCTTGGCGCTATTATCAAACAATACAATATATTTCTTGCTCGACATCACCGCAGGGATACTGTAATTCATCTGTGGTGCATGGGTGGTGTAACCATAATGTGCCCGATTATACAGCGGTAATTTTAAGCCCCGTCGGTTCATCCCAACCACGCGTTCTCCAGTACCCATAAGTTTTTCTTTTTCTGTTAACTTAAAGCTAAAACCAATAGCATTTTCTTTTTTATAAAAACCTTGAGCCTCTTTTATTATCAACTTATTATCTCT
>CAZKUH010000531.1:0-2113 GCA_964555895.1 uncultured Enterobacterales bacterium | reverse complement strand
GTACGGGTGCGGATTAAAGTTTTACCCTGTGCCAAAATATCATCTAACGATGAATCTCCGATTATTTGTCTCAAAGCCGTTTCAGCAACATCTTTGACGGTGCCATCAGGATCTGTCAGGTTAAATAGGTAGTATTGTGGATCGGCTACCAGATATTGAATGCCCAGATCAACAAATACAATATTGGCTCCGCGTGTGAGCATTTCCGCATGTATTTGATAGGTGCGGATCTTTTCAATATCAACAATTATTTTCTGCTCAATTCCTCGAGGCAACCAATGAATGCCAGCATCTTCAATACGATTAAAGGCACCAAATCTCAAAACCACAGCACGTTCCTGTTCTTTGACTGTATAAGTGCCCAATGCAGCCCAGACAACCAAAGTTAGAATGACTACGGTTACAATGCCGATGCCACCCGAACCATTGCGAGAGGTCTTCGAAGATGAACCTTTACCATTACCACCAATTTTTTTCCAAAAAGACTTTAATAAATCTTCCAGATCAGGTGGCCCATCATTTTTTTTCTTGGGATCCCAAGGACCCTTTTTGTCGTTTCCCGGTTCGTTCCAGGGCATAACAATTCTCCAGTTTTAGCTAGGTTAAAAACAATTTTAACTCGTCGGTTAGTTTACTCAATATATTGAGACAGATCGACCCCACAGTTTCGTTTAATTTGCACCCACTGATTTTGTGAAATATTTAAATGTATTCGCCAGAAGCCTTGTTCCGTAACACTTTCCGATAAAATAGCATCGGCTGAAAACAACTGCGCACGAGCTTTTCCCTCAGCTGGTGGTAGCAATAACTTACAATTAAGTACGGATTCACCCAATTTTTCCGCAATGGCCTGCTGTAACAGCGTTATGCCTTCCCCATTTAACGCCGATAGCCATACCCGGTTAACCACGCCATGATTATCTTTATCTATACGGGGTTTGGCCCCTTCAATGCAATCAATTTTATTGTACACTTCCAAGCATGGTACTTCATCTGCACCTATTTGAGCTAAAACATCGTTAACCTGTTCAATATTTTCTTCCCGGCGCTCATCACTGGCGTCAATGAGATGCAATAATAAATCGGCTTCTCTACTTTCCTCTAAAGTTGCTCGAAAAGCGGCCACCAAATCATGCGGTAAATGTCGAATAAAACCCACAGTATCCGCGAGCACAAAGTTACCCGTTTCTGGCCAATGTACTTTTCTGAGGATGGGGTCCAATGTGGCAAAAAGTTTATCTGCGGCATAGACATCTGATTCAGTGATCATATTAAATAATGTTGACTTGCCCGCATTGGTGTATCCCACCAGAGAGACTGTGGGCAATTGTGCTCTTTTTCGTGATCTACGGCTTTGCTGTCGCTGTTTGTCGACTTTTTCCAGACGCTTTTGAATCCACTTGATACGTTCTCGAAGTAATCTTCGATCGGTTTCCAACTGTGTCTCACCTGGTCCTCTTAAGCCAATCCCACCTTTTTGCCGTTCCAAATGGGTCCATCCCCGAATCAAGCGGGTGGAAAGATGCTTCAATTGTGCCAATTCAACTTGTAATTTGCCCTCAAAAGTAAATGCCCGTTGCGCAAAAATATCGAGTATCAAGCCAATCCTGTCAACGACACGACAATGCAATATCGCTTCCAGATTCTTTTCCTGAGCAGGGGATAGGTTGTGATTAAATAACACCAAGGGCGCATCCAAAGCCTTGACCAAATGAACCAGTTCCTCGACCTTGCCTTTTCCAATGAAATACTTGGCATCTGGACGATCACGTTTTGCTTGTAATAAGTGAAGATTTTCAATATTGGCAGATTTCACCAATTCAATAAATTCATGGCGATCCTCACGGCTCTGCTGCTGAAAAGTTTTGGGGAAGTCTACATGAACGAGAATGGCAGCTTCACCACCTTGATGTCTTTCAAACAATTGATATGATTCCGTGATTGAGAAATTTAAACTAGGATTTTGAGGCTATTATACCTCAGCTAGTAAAACAAGGTGAGACTCATAAGTAGGTACTTAAGGACAAATTGAATGTCATATAAAGGAGCAGTCTCATTTATTGTCATATCGACCGTAGTGGAGAGATCTTGCTCCGGTAGCACTGTTACAACT
>CAZKUH010000530.1:0-2128 GCA_964555895.1 uncultured Enterobacterales bacterium | reverse complement strand
AGTGATTGCACGAGGAGGGTTTCTGCTATCAAAGGAAACCAGTTTTTGCAGATGGTTTATGATGTGTTGAGTTAGTTGATTCATGAGTTGGTATTATCTGTTAACCTGACGATAAAGGGTACTGGATTGACCGAATAATTTAATAAAACCCTGCGCCTCATCCACAGTCCAGTCGGCACTTTGGGCGTAGATGGCTTTATTATTCACCAGCATATTTTTTGAAGTGACTTCTACAGCTAAAACCTGACCACCCATAATCTCCAGCATAACTTCACCTGAGACGGATTGTTGAGATGATTGCAAATAACTTTCCAGATCCGCTTTTAAAGGATCATAAAATAGCCCTTCATAGACCAGTTCAATCCATTGCTTTACCACCAGGGGTTTAAAGCGATTCTGTGCCTTGCTACAAATGACTTCTTCTAGGGCACAATGCGCAACTTTTAAAGCTTCAAGTGCGGGCGCTTCAAAAACGATACGACCCTTTAAACCTACCGTGGTATCCCCGCTATATATGCCTCTACCGACACCATATTGCCCAAGTTGGCTATTTAATATTGATAGTATCTCCGGGCCCGATTTGTTTTCATCATTGAGGGCTATAGCAATGCCATTTTTGAAGCTGATTTTAATTTGTAATGATTCTGCTGGCCATTCACTGGCAGGTTTTGTCAGTGCGTAGGTTTCTTTCCCAGGTTGTTGCCAGCTATCAATTTCAGAGCCAGAAATCGTGGTACCCAGTAGGTTCTCATTCACACTGTACTGGCTGGATTTACTGGGCACAGAAAAGCCTTTTTTATTGAGATATTCAATTTCATAATCTCTGACCAGAATATCTTTTTGCTGAATTTCACGGATGGGTGAGATGATATTGTAATCTCCCAGGCACATGACGGATAGATCAAAACGAATTTGATCATTACCCATACCGGTACAACCATGGGCAAAATTTTCTGTACCTAATTCATCACAAAGTTTTAAACAGGCAGCGACAATAAGGTATCGATCAGAGCACAGTAAAGGGTATTGTTGCTGGTACCATTGACTGCCATAAATAAGCGGCACCACCACTTCATTCCAGAGTTCATTGGCGACATTAATTTCTTCATGTTCACTGGCACCTAGTTCCAGTGCTCGGGTTCTAATGGCTATTTTTTCCTGCTGACTGACACCACCTGAATCGATAAATGCGGTGATAACTTTATATCCTTGGTCAATAAGATAGGGCACACAGAAACTGGTATCAAGGCCACCAGAAAAAGCAAGTACAACTGTTTTATGAGACATTTTTATACTCCAGCAATTAATTTTAGATTAGTGTCGTCATCAACGCTTTCTGAGCATGTAGACGGTTTTCGGCTTCATCAATGGCAAAGCAGTAATCGGCATCCATCACCGCATCAGTGGCTTTAACATTTCTTCTAAGGGGTAAACAATGGGAGAAAAGGCCACCATTGGTGAGAGCCATTTTTTCTTCATCCACTATGAAATGCTGGTATTGATCACGAATGATTTTTTCTTTTTCCCATTGACCAAAATAAGGTAATGCGCCCCAGCTTTTGGCATAGACAATTTCCGCATCTTTATAGGCGGTTTTGGGATCGTGACTTATCTGAAAATTGCCACCATATTCTGCCGAAAAGTTTTTTGCTGCATTGAGATATCTTTCATCCAGCAGGTAAGCTTCAGTAGGGCAAAGCAGGGTAACATCCATTCCAAACTTGGTAGCGATTAACAGTGAAGAATTTGCTACTGCAGTATTTAACGGTTTTGGATGATACGTCCAGGTGAGTAAATATTTTTTCTTTTGTGGTGTGCCAATTTTTTCCTGAATCGCCTGCATATGTGCCAGCTCCTGACAGGGATGGGTAATAGTTTCCATATTTATCACTGGGACTGTGGCATATTTAGCAAAGGCGTTGATGACTTTGTCTTGTCGGTCAATTTGCCAGTCCTGGAATTTAGGGAAAGCCCGAATGGCAATTAGATCACAGTATCTCGATAATACCTGAGCGGCTTCGGCGACATGTTCCTCCGCCTCATTTAACATCGTACTGCCCAACTCAAATTCCAAAGGCCAAGCATCTTTTCCGGGTGCCAAAACAACGGCATGTCCACCTAATTGCCA
>CAZKUH010000529.1:0-2131 GCA_964555895.1 uncultured Enterobacterales bacterium | reverse complement strand
TATGGCGTAAAATGAAATATGAATGGCTACCCTTTAAACAAATGGAGCCTGAGGAACTGGAAAATGAAATTGATACAATTCATAAGGAATTTGGGATGGAAT
Source organism: uncultured Enterobacterales bacterium (assembly GCA_964555895.1). Lineage (GTDB taxonomy): Bacteria > Pseudomonadota > Gammaproteobacteria > Enterobacterales > DRNA01. The sequence goes on along the minus strand of CAZKUH010000529.1, from coordinate 2,029 downwards.
AAAACCTAATTTTGTTCTAACCGATTAAATAAGCTGGATTTCTACAAATCATGCAAAACTCAAGACATGACACTTATATTGTCAAAACGAATATCATAAGTGCGTACACGCTACTAAATCTCACTCATCATACTCCCACACTGATTACCTTTGTGAAAGATTGTTTTGAACACGATTGGAGATATGCGATCGATGTGTGGAAGATGAATGAATGGTATATGGAGCATTAATGAAGCAATTTAGTATTTCACCTGTAGCTATGATTAGCAGCCTTGTAAAAAACAGGCATCTCATTTACCAGATGATCAAACGTGAAGTGATTGGTCGTTATAAAGGCTCCGCTATGGGCTTGTTGTGGTCATTCTTTAACCCGATACTGATGCTTATGGTTTATACTTTTGTGTTCAGCGTGATTTTCAAGGCACGTTGGCCTGGTGTTACCAATAATCTGGAGTTTGCCGGTATTTTATTTGCTGGTTTGATTGTGTACTCTTTATTTTCTGAATGCATATCACGCGCACCCTCACTTATTTTAAGTAACGTCAATTATGTTAAGAAAGTGGTTTTTCCGTTAGAAATATTACCGTGGATTGCTCTGGGTTCCAGTTTGTTCCATGCGTTCATTAGCGTTGTGGTTTTGCTTGGATTTATGTTGGTTCTAAGTGGCAGTTTGCATTGGACGGTTATATTATTTCCAGTTATAGTATTGCCGCTGTTATTGTTGACAATCGGTATTTCGTGGGTGTTATCTTCATTGGGGACTTATATTCGTGATATAGGACAAGGCATTGGTATCGTGATCATGGCCATGATGTTTATGAGTCCTATTTTTTATCCTGCAACCGCTTTTCCTGAATCCTACCGTATCTTTTTCTATTTTAACCCACTGACATTTATCATTGAGCAATCAAGAGAAGTGTTATTGTGGGGACATATACCTAATTGGGAAGGTTTGGGTATTTATTTCATTGTAAGTTTGTTTGTAGCCTGGATAGGGTTTGCATGGTTTCAGAAAACAAGACGAGGTTTTGCTGATGTCCTCTGATATTGCCATTCGCGTAAAGAATATCACCAAGACTTATCAAATTTACGATAAACCGCAGGACAGGCTTAAACAAAGCTTGTGGCATGGACGCAAGCAATTTTACCGTGAATTCAAAGCCTTGGATGATGTGTCTTTTGAAGTCAAAAAAGGTGAAACCGTTGGCATCATTGGGCGCAATGGTTCGGGAAAATCCACCCTGCTACAGATTATTTGCGGCACGCTTGCGCCAACCTCAGGAGAAGTGGAAGTGAATGGCCGAGTGGCTGCCTTGCTGGAGTTGGGTGCTGGCTTTAATCCAGAATTTACCGGTAAAGAAAATGTCTATATGAATGCCTCGATTCTTGGTTTGTCGAAAGAAGAAATCGACGCTAAGTTTGATGATATTGTTGCTTTTGCAGACATTGGCGATTTTATTGAACAGCCCGTAAAGACTTATTCTAGTGGGATGTATGTACGCTTGGCGTTTGCTGTGATTGCGCATGTAGATGCAGATGTTTTGGTGATTGATGAAGCTTTGGCTGTAGGCGATGTGTTTTTCACCCAAAAATGTATGCGGTTCTTACGAAACTTTATGAAAACGGGAACCGTTTTGTTTGTAAGTCATGATACTTCAGCTATTGTTAATCTATGCCCACAGGCGGTCTGGTTACAAAATGGAAAAACACAGCTTGTTGCAGCTGCCAAAACAGTGTGTGAAAAGTATTTAGAAAGCTTATATGCTGAGCATCAAGAAACATGTTTGTCGACAACTAAAAAAACCTCGAAAAAAGAAGCTGAGCTATCTGAATCTGTAAAAAGTGAGAGGGAATATGTGGATGAACGCCTAAAATTCATCAATCAAACGAAATACAGAAACGATATCAAGATTTTCGAATTTAACCCTGATGCAAATCACTTTGGTGATGGAGGTGCTAAGATTCGAGATGTTTATTTATTGAATGAAAAACAGGAGCCTTTAAGTTGGATTGTAGGTGGAGAACTGGT
>CAZKUH010000528.1:0-2138 GCA_964555895.1 uncultured Enterobacterales bacterium | reverse complement strand
ATAACGCCAAGCTCAGCGGCAGCGTGAAGTGGCACGGCTTTTTGCGCCAGCAAAAACCGTGACGCTTTACGCTGTCCGCTGGAGCGCCTTGTTAGGCATTATAAACTGCTTGAACTCACCAAACATATCTTGTTGACCCTGTGTCTTGATTTCACCATTATCTATAAATTCTAATATTCCACTAGCAACAAACTTAGCGAGATTAACTGGAACAGCATTACCAATCATTTGCTCTAAGTTTGTTTTTGTACCTAAAAACTCAAAGCTCTCAGGAAATGTTTGCAAATAACTCCTTTCTATTGTCGTTAATGGGCGAACTTTTGAAAGAACTGCATCTACTGGGTCACCCGAATGTTTATTGTAGCCTGATGGCACTGGTCTATTAACCCCTCTAACCGTTGGGCTAGGCTCATCAATAGAGAAAATCCCTCGACGACTATAGTTTCTTGGGTGTCGATAATAATACTTAAGACCCAAACTATCACCAAGATAGTCTCTAATAGTCATCCTTTCAATACTTAAATTATTTTGAAAAACAGGTGTTAAAGCATTATTTTCTTCACCCAGCGTACCTATTAGAAAAAACCTTTTTCTTGATTGAGGTGTATTACAAAATGAAGCATCTAATATGACAGACGTTAGTCCATAGCCAGTTTTTTCATATTGCTTTATAACCTCTTCAAGAATATGACTTTTTTTAATGCGCTCCACATTCTCCATTACGAACCATTTTGGTTTATAAGAGCAAATAATATTTGCAAAGTGATACGTTAAATCAGCACGACCCAGTGTTTCGTCTCGTTTTCCTGCGGACGAAAAATCTTGACACGGCGGGCCGCCTATTATCATTTCAGGTTTAAATTTAGTTATAATTTCTAGTGCGCCATCTTCATCTTTTAAGTCATGCAGGTAACAATTATGGGAAAAATTTTTATTATAAACTTCAACTGACTTTTCCCAATTATCAATAGATGCCAATATATCTATTCCTGCTTGCTGAAAACCAAGAGACATTCCACCGCACCCTGAAAATAAGTCAACACACTTCATGACTTAAATAGCTCTGGTGAATTAAAAATAATAGCATCAAATCGACGTTCTGGACTGAGCATATTTTGCCCGCCACCTAAGATGATATTTTTAATTTCCGATTTAGCTATAATTGGAGTTTCCAACCTTTCGGTTGACATATATTTATTTGTAACATTCCCTGCTGATGCGAATGCCTTATCATTTTTTGTATTATATGAAAGGTTATCAATTATTTCTTCATGATCAAATTTACCATGCTCTATAAAATCCTTTAGCATTTTATAGAGCCATATAGCCGTCCTTGTTTGGCGAGTAATTTTGTTTACATTAGGACTCTTATTTGCAATTTTAGAAATAAAATCACTAAAACCTGCATCGCTCCATACAAATATATCTAGGCACTGTTCTGCTAATACTGGAGATTTACCCGTTGTTTTCCATATAGGCTGGAGAAGAAATGGCTTCTGCTTTTTTTCGATAGCTAATGAAATTTTTTCAATAGCTGTAACAATGCTTTCTATATGAGGTAATACTTGGGAAGCATCTGACCAATCATCTATTTTAAACTCACCTAAATGCTCTCTAAGTTTTTCTTTGGAACTTAATGCAAGGCTACATGCTAAATAAACGATAGTATCTGGACGAACAACTATTTCACTACCATAGAGGTGATCTTCTAATTTACAAGTTGTATTATCTGGTAAAGCTGTTAGCTTTACTTCAAGCCCTGATACACATTTCCCCGTACTTTCCTCTTGAATAACTATATCTGTTCTTGGGAGCGTACCAATAACACATTTTTGAAATGGTGTGTGTTGAGCTTCAAAAGCAAAATATAAATCTTCGCTATCAGCTGAAATTCCAAATACATCTTTTATTTTTATTGTTGTAGGATCATATTTACCATTTTGAATTGACAAATAATTTGCATCAATATTTTTTGATGCAAGGTAACAACACAGTGAAGCGGGGAAAGATGAGTTAAATTGGTTTTTACCCCACGAATCTTTCTTACTAAAGTCTCTGTTTGTTTTTGATAAACCAAATAAGCTTGGTGATTCTTTAGACATAAATTACATTACCTGTTTTTTTGCCTTATTTTACCT
>CAZKUH010000527.1:0-2139 GCA_964555895.1 uncultured Enterobacterales bacterium | reverse complement strand
ACACCTGATCGGCAAAGAGGCAGTAAAATTTTTGCAGCAGAGCCATCGGGGAATTTTAATTCCGGGTTTATTTCAAGTAGTGGTGTTATGACAAAGTTTCTTTTTTTCATATCATAGTGGGGCACAGTAAGCCGCTCATTATTAATAACATGATCTCCATAGAGCAATAAATCAAGATCGATAGTCCGTGATGACCATTGATGAGATAAGTGTCTTATCCTACCTTGATTTTTTTCTATTTGTTGCAGTTTGTCAAGCAAATCCAGCGGTTTTAAGGTGGTAGTGACTTCGACGACAGCATTAATATAATCGGCAGTGTTTTGCTCATCATTTTGGCTGTGGTTAGTCTCTGTCAGTGCTTCACTCTGATAAAGGCTGGAACTGCGTAACAGGCAACTTTGTGGCATCGACGCCAAAGCCGTTTTTGCTCGTTTAAGCTGTTCAACCGGTGTATTTAAATTACTCCCAAGTGCGATAAAGCAAGTTACCATGGCCATATTTTCCTTGTTAACTTTTACCATGAACAGTTGCGCTTGAATTTTTATGCTTTCCACGTTTTGATTGGTAAGTCTGTTTGTTGAGCGCCCTGACCATCTCTAGTCGTTTATCAAAGTTAACATTTTGATAATCAGTCCACCAATTGCCCAGCTTTTCTTCTTCCGAACCGGGCACTGCTCTGAGTAACAGAAAATCATAAGCCGCGCGAAATCTGTTATGAGAAAAAATCCGTTCGGCACGTTTCCCCTGACGTTTGCCTAACAAATGTTGTAATTGCCAGATTTCTCTGACCATCGCGGAAAATCTTCGAGGCATGGCGATTTGTTGATGGTGCTCGGATAAAATTTGAGAACAGGCTTTGTTAAAACTCTCAGCAAGGGGTAGCGATTTATTCCTGAACTTCAACTGGCGATCGAGCATGGGTTGCCATAACCACACCGCAAACAAAAAAGCAGGGGTTACTGGTTTGTTTTGATGGATACGCTCATCGGTGCTAGCCAATGCTTTTTCAATAAAAGCCCTGAAAGTCGCGGCATTTTTTCCTTGAAGCGATCGGACGGTCTGGGGAAATAAATAATGAGCCAGTTCGGTTTGCTTCATCTTATGCCAGGTTTCCTGGGCATGACCGGCAAGAAATAATTTTAAGGACTCATCCCAAAGTCGGGCATGGGAAACCTGCTGCAGTAGTTCTGCCATCTTCACAATTGGCGATAGTGAACTGTCGGTGATAGTGAACCCTAACTTCGTTGCAAGGCGAACAGCACGTAACATTCGGACGGGATCTTCACGATAGCGGGTCGTAGGATCGCCAATAATATTCATTTGCCTTGCTTCTAAATCTTCCATACCGCCCAGAAAGTCTACCACTGAAAAATCTGCAATATTGTAATAGAGTGCATTGACGGTAAAATCTCTTCTTTGTGCATCTTCTTCAATGGAGCCGTAAATATTATCTCGCGTGATCATGCCACTGTCTGGACATTTTCGAGAAGTTGCCGGGTTTGGCATTGAATTGTCATTCGTCGACGCGGCTCTAAAAGTAGCTACCTCAATAATTTCCCGCCCATAAAAAACGTGTACCAAACGAAAACGTCGACCAATAATGCGGCTATTACGGAAACATTTTCTCACTTGCTCTGGGGTGGCATCGGTTGCCACATCAAAATCCTTGGGTTTTAGTCCCAATAACAGATCGCGTACACCACCACCAACCAGATAAGCCTGGTGTCCTGCATCGTGTAAATCGTTCAGCACTTTTAAAGCCTGGGGGCTGATATCAGCTCTGGAAAGATGGTGTTGCTCTCTGGGAATGATGCGCGCTTTGGAGGGATGATCGGAGAGGTCACTTGTTGAAGAACGGCCATTTGAGGCAAATATACGGCGGAAAAATTTTGAAACCTGAGGCAAAAGGGGCAAACTTCCAATAATGCAATGAGAGTATGCATGATATCACCTGAGTGCCATGCTGAAAACACATCATTGATGTTTAAAATAACACTGATTGATGCTGAAAAAGAAAAATGTCTTATCCTGTATCTTGAATGACTATGTGTATATAGAGCTAGGCGCACTGTACACCAGACGAAAAACAAAGTTTTTCACTCACTTATCAGGTTGATCTGGATGAAACGATCTCTTTGA
>CAZKUH010000526.1:0-2147 GCA_964555895.1 uncultured Enterobacterales bacterium | reverse complement strand
CTTCAACAGATTGCAGAAAACTCTGCTGGTTATACCTATGTGGTGAGTCGAGCAGGTGTTACCGGCGCGAACAACAAGGCGGGAATCCCGCAGCATATTATTTCCCAATTAATTGCTTTGGATGCTGCCCCGGCAGTATTGGGCTTTGGTATCGCTAACGGTGTTGATGTGAGAAATGCTATTGAAGCGGGCTGCTCGGGTGCTATTTGTGGATCTGCGTTGGTCAATATACAGCAACATTATCAAGGAAAAGAGCGCCTGATAAAAGGCGCTCAATTCATGCAACAACTGAGGAAAGGATTAGCCTAAAACTTTATTCGTCTAGTCATTGTTTTGTGTGACAATGGCTTTTTTGCTTAAAAATTTATCCAGGTAGTAATCTAGGCTGAAGAAACGACCGCCACCAGTGAAAAATAATGAGAAAAGAATGATGATATAGGTCACCGCAAATTCAATACCATTTTGCAAGATAACAAAACTGCCTTTCGCGGTAAGCCAGTCATAATTTCCGTATTCTTTTAATAATCCTCTTGCGGCTTCAAGTCGCGAATAAACTTCTGCATCTGCGCCACTGGCAATGGCATTCCATCCATTATCAATATGAACGGTAAATATGGCAACCAGCATAGTGATGATGAGAGGAATACTGATCCATCGGGTTGCGAGTCCAATTAATAACAGCACAGCGCCAGCTAACTCTGTACCTGTAGCAAGTGCTGCCATCAGCGTTGGAAAGGGTAGACCCAGCCCCCAGTCACTATTACCAAACCAGGCGACAATATCTTCAAATCCAGCCAGTTTTTTGGTTCCTGCCATCCAAAAGATAGGCACCAGATAGAGTCTTAAAGCCAAAGGTGCCAAGCCGTCCAGTAAACGGAGTTTGTCGATGGTGCTACGTTGTATACGGTAATATAGCTGAATTAATTTTGTGATCATTTTTTTATCCATAAGGCGGGTATGATTAATAGATTTTTTAGACTGATACCATAAACTAATGTTACAAAAGTGTTGTTTTCCAATGCATTGCTGATTCTTCTGATATGCCATTCCCCATGTTAAATTTGAAAGAAAGTGGCGTCTGTCGGGGTCTTTGTATATTCAATTATAATCTAATGGTCTGTTTTCTGTTATGATGCGACAGTATTTTGCTAGAGTCTAAATAATGACTGAAGAAACCTCTGAACTTAAAAACAACAATCATCTTTACCTCCCCTTTAAGGATGAAGACAGTTTCATTGACGCGCTAATCCTTCAAGATGAGAATGCCTTTAGATTGTTGATGAAAAAGCACTATAATCCATTAAGATCGCTAGCCGCAACCATCTCTGGAGACGCGATTGCCGACGAAGTGGTACAACAGGCATGGATTAGTGTGATGAGAGCGCTACCCAAATTTCAACGCCGCTCTTCTTTAAAAACCTGGCTGTCACGAATAGTCGTTAATGAAGCCAAAACCAGACTCAGGAGAGAGAAAAGGTATTCTTCTCTTGAAGCCATGGGGTTCAATGAGCCCGATCCATTTTTTGACCAATTTGACCAACGTGGTCACTGGGGAAATGGCCCCGTCAGTTGGCATGGTGATACCCCTGATAGTCTTTTACAAAAAGATGAATTGAATAATTGCATTCAACGCACGCTGGAAACTTTACCCCCATTGCAAAGAGCAACATTTCAATTGCGAGAAATGCAGGGAATGGATTATGAAAATATTTGTAACACTCTTGAAGTGAGTGAATCGAACATACGCGTGCTGTTGCATCGTGCAAGAGTGAAATTAATGAAAACCATAGAAGTTTATCAGGAAACCGGTCAATGTTCCTAAGTTGTAAAGATGTTACTAATTTATCTTCTGAATACCTTGATAATGAACTGGATTGGTCCATAAAGTTAAAGATTCGATTCCATCTGCTGATGTGTGGTTATTGCCGCAAGTTTGTTCGCCACCTAGATATCACCCATGAATATGTAAAAAAGCAACAAGATTTGCATTATATTGGAGGTAAAGTACTTGATGAAAAAGTTGATTTGATTATGTCAGAAATTAATAAAAGCAAATCCAATCCCCAGGATTTAACCGATTCCAATCACCAGCATTAGTCAATCAAACTTTGCTATTGAATAAATATTCAACTTACATAAAGCGATTG
>CAZKUH010000525.1:0-2152 GCA_964555895.1 uncultured Enterobacterales bacterium | reverse complement strand
CACCTGTAATGAAGATTTTTACCTTCCTTATGCATTAAAGTATGATCCGGCCCTGTAGGGTTTGCTGGCTACGGGCTTAATGACTGACATACCCTGAACAATTTGTTAAACTTTGTATTTTATACCCATAGTCTTTCAAGATATGGTTTTGAATGATGGGATGGGTTCATGAATATTGTTAGTGAAGATGAAAATGGTCCTCCCGTGTTAGTGTCAAAAAAGGCTATTCTGCTTACTAATCTTGGCACGCCAGACGCCCCCACTCGGCTTGCTGTGAGAAGATACTTAAAGGAGTTTTTAAGCGATCGGCGCGTGGTCGAAATTCCTCGTTTGATCTGGTGGTTTATCCTTCGTTTGTTTATTTTAACCTTTCGCGCAAAATCTTCCGCGCACCGCTATAAAAAAATATGGACCCAAAAAGGTTCGCCACTTTTGTATACCACGCAACAACAAGGGGAGAAGTTACAACAACAAATAGATAAGATATATGGTCCAGAAAAAGTATTAGTAAAAGTTGCCATGAGGTATGGCAACCCTTCAATAGCGGGTGCAATTGCGGTGTTAAAAAAACAGCAAATTGAAGACATAACCCTTTTGCCATTGTATCCACAATATTGTGCTGCCACGGTTGGATCAACATTTGATAGTGTGAGTCAAAGTTTAAAAAATTATCGCCACGTTCCGCAGTTAAAATTTATCAGTGGTTATCATAACAACACGGCTTATATAGACGCTATTGTCCACAGTATTAAAAGACATATTGCAAAGCATGGTCAACCGCAAAAATTACTACTATCGTTTCATGGTATCCCTGCTCGCACATGTCAACTTGGCGATCCTTACTTTGAGTTTTGTACAGCAACCGTTAAGCTGATTCAACAGCAGCTACAAACAGAAAACATGACTATCATCATGACGTTTCAGTCCCGTTTTGGTAAAGCAAAATGGTTACAACCTTATACAGATAAAACTTTAATTTCACTTGCTAAAGCAGGGGTCAAAAAAATCGCGATCTGTTGTCCTGGATTTGCCGCAGATTGCCTTGAAACACTCGAAGAAATAGCTGTAGAAAATAGAGAAAACTTTATCCAGGCAGGTGGTGAGGAATACCACTATATCCCCTGTTTAAATGTTGAAAATGATCATATTAAAATGATGTTGGATATTCTAAAGCCTTCGTTAGAAAACTAACCCACAGCGGTTATTTATGCTACAGTGACGAAAAATGTTGTCCACAGTTAACCAGCCACAGGTATCGAAGTGAGTGAACATCACCATCATCATGATATAAATGGAAAAAATCTATTTATAACCATCATTCTCAATATCATAATCACTGTTACGCAAGTTATCGGTGGTGTGGTTTCCGGATCGCTGGCTTTAATATCAGATGCCTTGCATAATTTTAGCGATGTGATGGCATTAATTATTGCCTGGTGGGCAAATAAAATTTCACATAAAGATAAAACCGAGAATAAAACCTACGGTTATAAAAGAGCGCAAATTGTTGCAGCACTTTTTAATGGATCTGTACTGGTAGGCATTGGCTTTTATTTGATTGTTGCAGCCATAGCGCGGTTGCAATCTCCCGAACCGATTGTATCAAATATTGTTATTTATCTGGCGTTACTCAGTATCGTGCTCAATGCCGCCAGTGTTTTTCTTATCAAAGATGATAGCCATGGAAATCTAAATATAAAAGCCGCTTATTTGCACTTGCTCACCGATGTCATGACCTCAATTGCCGTGTTAATTGGCGGTTTATTGATGAAATATTTTAATTATTTTTGGGTTGACCCAATCGTTACCATTTTAATTGCGCTTTATCTTATCAGTGCCTCGTACCAACTCATCAGCGAAGCGGTGGCTATTTTAATGCAGTCCACCCCCAAATCGGTTAATTTTAAAGATATTGAAAAAGTGGTGGCTGGATACGAAGCGTTAAAAAATATTCATCATATTCATCTCTGGCAACTTGATGATCATCAATTGATTATGGAGGCGCATCTCGATTTTTACGAAGACTTATCCCTGTCTCAATCTGCACAAATAAAATCGAAGCTAGTGGCCGAGCTTTCCGAGAAATTTAGTATTACTCATATCACCTTACAGTCGGATTTTGATGTGGGTGATGAAAAGAATTTGTTTTGTA
>CAZKUH010000524.1:0-2155 GCA_964555895.1 uncultured Enterobacterales bacterium | reverse complement strand
TCCTGTGCTGGATTGTCCAGCTTGATTGCCTTAGCTTTGCTTGGCACACTCATTTTACACCCTCTCATCAGGCGCTTTTCTCAGCAGAAATAATGCGGTTGGTGTTTCTACCAAGTTGCTGTACCCCACAGTTGCGTTTTAATAACTTTTCAAATATTTTGCTTTTGGTCTCTCCAAAATGTTTAACCAGGAACCGTAAGCAGGGTTACTTAATATATACCATTGCAAGCCCCATCTAGTTTGATATTTTTGCAGCAACTTTAGCCGTTGAGCCGGGGTGATGTCTTTTATTACACCTGCCAGAAAATCTCCCAAATTATCGCCAAACAACATGATAATGTGATACTTTTTGGCGAGGTATTGGCGTCGGGATTTTTTCTCTGAGCCCCAGTTAAAAGGGTTGCCATTTTTATCAATGTCATTTTTTAACAAAACATCGGTAGTCGTCACATTTTTGATACCAACCTTTTCCAAATTTTTAATAGTATCGAGTTTTTGCGGGCACTTCGCCGGGAGGTCAATTCGGACTTTACAGGCACGATTGGTGACAAAAAGAACCTTAATATTTTTATGCTTTAATAGTTGAATAAATTTTACTGCACCAGGTACCGCTGTTGCCTGTTGTCGCTTAATCCAGTTGTCCCACGATACCGGGTCCCAAGATTTATTGGCGATGATCTGTTTTGCTTGATAGCTGGAATTATCGAGCACTGTCTCATCTATATCCATTATTACCGCAGGTGGAAGTTGCGCAAATTCCCGCGTTTGTTCAAGCGCTGCTGATTTGTTTGTTTGCTGCAATACTAGGGACAGATTTCGCGCAGCGGTATTAAATATTTGCAGAGAATTAGCCGCATACTCCGCCGAAGTTTGAGTCCATAAGGTACTGTTAAAACTATTGTTGGCGGCATTTTGTTCGGTACTTAACGCATTTAAACTGAGAGTGAGAGACAAGGTAGAGAAAACAACGAGCAATTTTTTCATAGCGTATCCGCGAAAAATGGTTATGCATAATTTGATAGAGGAAAAGTATACCACCAATTATACTTTGCGGTTATTTATCTAAAGCCCGGATAAACCGATCGCTACGAAATTTCCAGTTGGCAGCATCCCAGGACCAAAGAGTATGGTGTGCCCGGCCCAAAACTTTGCTGATTTTCACCGGACCAATATAACGAGAGTCTTTAGAATTATCCCGGTTATCACCCATGACAAAAAGCTCATCCGGCGGGATGGTATAAGTGCTGAAATTTCTTAATGCGCCGCGTTGAGGCAGCCATTGAATGTGGTGTATTTTTCCGGAAAAAGTTTCGCTTAAAATGATATTTTGGGGTGTTTGCGCATCAATTTTCAAGGGGATTTTGTTGCCATTGATAAATAATTGATTGTTTTTCATGGCAACAGTATCACCGGCTTTGGCAACCACTCGTTTAATCAGTCTTTCGCCACTATCATCATCATTGAAAACAATGATGTCTCCGACCGCAGGTTTGGCAAATTCAGTGATGATGTAATCAGAAAAAGGTAACCGTAATTGATAAGCAGTCTTATCCACCAAAATTCTGTCACCAATAGCAATCGTTGGTTTCATTGAACCCGTTGGGACTTTATACCAGTCAGCATAACTGCCCCGCATAAATAATAATAACAGCAAAAACCAGAAAGTCGCTCGCCATTCGTGCCAAAAATTCTTCATCATCATTTTTAAAATCTAAAAAGGAGTTCTTAGAAGACCCTGCAAAACCAACAATGGTTCAAAACAGTATTTTTTAAAGTAACCTGAATCTCAGGTTACTCTAAAAAATGCCCAACCATCTTGTAATATTTGCTGGGAAATTGCCGCCCTTAAATCAGTCTAAGCACCACGAGAATCTTTGCGTAAAAATAACTATTTATTATTCTACTTTTAAGACTAGATCCGGTTTGTTAAATAACAACAGTAAATAAATCAAATTTATAAATGGGAAAAACATCATCCCAACCCCAAAAATTGATGTAATGACTGGATCTGTCGTTTTTCTTTTAGCCCAATAATATATAAGCGGTGAAATTAAGACGCCCGTTACAATCCCTAGTTCAAAAAAAGCAGTTAAATTGATATGTAGAGTAGACATTGATGTCTCCATTTATTTTATTTAGTTTTTAAAATATGAGA
>CAZKUH010000523.1:0-2159 GCA_964555895.1 uncultured Enterobacterales bacterium | reverse complement strand
ATCCTGACCATTTAACGGTCTATAACGAGCAATCATTCTGGTTTGATATGCGCTATATTGCAGCCTGTCTGGATGCGGAACAAGCCACTTTGGCCGCGACAGCTTACTCTTTAAATTATTGGCACACGCAGAATCAATTTTGTAGTCGTTGTGGTCATCAAACAAAACTTGGTCATGAACATGCCAGAGAATGCTTGAATAAAGACTGCAATTTAGTCCGTTTTCCACGCATTGACCCTGCGGTCATCATGTCCGTCATCAATGATAAAGACGAAATTTTATTGGGTCGCCAAGCCAACTGGGATGAAAACCGTTTCTCCGTCGTCGCAGGCTTCCTCTCTCATGGCGAGACCCTTGAAGCCTGTGTCGCAAGAGAAGTCAAAGAGGAAACCGGGGTGATTATTGCTAGCTGTAAATATGTCGCCTCACAGCCCTGGCCATTCCCTGGTTCCATCATGATTGGCTTTTGTGCACACGCAAAAAAACAGCTTATCAACACCGCTGACGATGAACTGGAAACAGCCATCTGGATCTCACGGCAAGAACTGGTCAAACAAAAAGCCGCAAAAAACATATTGCTCTCACCTAAATTATCCATCAGTCGTTATCTTATTGAATTGTGGTTTAATGAATAAAACATGCCCCTTTGGTTTTGTAAATACCGGAGCCTTGTTAGGGATTTAACAAAAAAGTGTCATGCCGAAAGCTTGCACCGCAACTCAAAGGCGTGCTTTGGGTACCATAGTGGATTAATGCGAGGATGCATTAAAAGCTTAATTTTGCCAGTTACTTAAATTTTTTTTTATTTACAATCATCAGGCTCAGAACTTGGTATTGCAAACAACTTGACTACATCCTAAAACAATCAACCTTAGTACCATAATTCATTCAAACTCATAAATAAATTAACGCTGACTCATTTGATATTTAGGCAAGGGTGGTTAAGATCCTTCGACTGCACTCAGGATGACAAGGTTTTCTTTCAGGATGACATGGCTTTTTAATATTCGAAGTCTGTTTAATCGTAAAAACAAAAAAGGGCAGTATCTTTCGATACTACCCTTTTTAATTCACTTCTCAGTGAGATAGAATCTGTTAATGATCAACAGATTCTGCAGTATTCTATATACTTAGAGTACAACGATGTTTTCAGCTTGTGGACCTTTTTGTCCTTGAGTTACTGTGAACTCAACTTTCTGACCTTCAACAAGTGTTTTAAAGCCAGAGCCAGTGATAGCACTGAAATGTGCGAAAACGTCAGGTCCAGATTCTTGCTCAATAAAGCCAAAACCTTTAGATTCGTTGAACCATTTAACAGTACCAGTAGTAGTAGACATAATTTTATCCTATAAAATCAAGAGTAATTAAAGCCATAAATAGGCCAATATTGCTGGAAGTGTTGCTATTACTTATGAAAAAACAGGACGAGTTACTACAGTTGGAACTTCGAAATTTTGTGCATAAATATAAAACGTACTTTCAAGCGGTACGAATTATATACAAATAGCCACAGTAGTCAACGTTAAATGTATAATAAATAGCGGTTTTTTTAAATTATACAGCCTTTTGTTCGAACAAATCATGAAAAAGAACCACATCATGGCATCTGTGAAATTTTTTCATATCATGTTACAACATTAATTTACTGGGTAATTTACACATTTTGCATCAAATATTTTACCCTGTGGGCTATTTTTTGCTAAAAATACCATTCAAGGTAGCAGCCAACCGCAAGCCCGCTTTGAGCATTTGCTGCTGCATGATGGGATAATTTTTATAATAATAGTGATATCCAAATTTTTTATTGCCGATTTTGTAGGCATTTTTTCGTAATTTAAGCGACTCATTTAACCAATCCAGTACGCTTGAGTTTTGTATTTGTTTGATTCGATCAACATCCTGAATATCAATAAAATCTACCATTTCCGTGTAACTGAGCTGGCTTGAATCAATGATTGTTGAATCCCAGACCGTATGCAGGTTAGTCGGTTGGCCAAACCATTGCACTTTTATGCGGTTCCCCCCCTGATCAGTTTTATGCCCGGTATGCAAAGGTTGGTGCAGATCACCAATTAAATGAACAAGAAATTTCAAAGCAAATTGTTTGATTTTAACTTTATTAGCCGCGCTGTTCAGATCACCAAAATAGAAAGTTAAAC
>CAZKUH010000522.1:0-2159 GCA_964555895.1 uncultured Enterobacterales bacterium | reverse complement strand
CTTCTTCTCTTGCTGAAATCCTGCATTTTGAATGATTACGGGTATATACCCATAACCATTCAAGATGTATGTATCAGAATCCTTCAGTGGAATCAAACAACCCTACGCGCAAATCCTTGGCAACATAGATAGTCTTTCCATCAACTTGCACTTTGCCGTCAGCGATAACCATTTTCAATTTTCTTGAAATGACGCGTTTAAAATCAATCACATACCTGACTAATTTATTCTCTGGCAAAATCTGGCCAGTGAACTTCACCTCACCAGAACCCAGTGCGCGACCTTTACCCGAGTTACCTAACCAGGCCAGAAAGAATCCGGTAAGCTGCCACATTGCATCCAGACCCAAACATCCAGGCATCACCGGATCTCCTGGGAAATGTACATTAAAAAACCACAAATTGGGTTTTATATCCAGTTCGGCTATGAGTTGACCTTTGCCGAACTCACCACCATTTGCATCGATGCTAATGATACGATCTACCATTAACATACCCGGAGCAGGAAGCTGAGCATTTCCATCGCCAAAAACCTCGCCCTGACTACACGCAACCAAGTCATCGTAGCTAAAGCTATTTTTCATTTTTGAACACCTCAATCATTGGGGAATTTACTAAAAAGTCTGAAGCAACTTTTTATGAGATAATACTTGACGCACATTATGCCTTAATTTCATGAACGATCTGGTAGGATGACTACGATTATTTTCAGTTAAAGAGTAACTCCCAGTTATTACGTCAAGTCATTTTTTTCGTACTCAATATGCAAACTTGAACTGAATCTGAGTACGAAAATAACTATAGACTAGCAGGTAAGGAGTAGGGACTCGTTCCTAACGCTTACGTTGCGGCGGCAGATCGGTACAAACTCCAGCGAAAACTTCAGCAGACATCCCGACAGATTCCGCCAAGGTTGGATGTGGATGAATGGTTAAGCCAATGTCTTCTGCATCACATCCCATTTCTATGGCTAACGCCAGTTCAGAAATCAATTCACCCGCATTAACACCCACTATTCCCGCACCGACAATACGTCCCGTTTCTGCATCATATAAGGTTTTAGTTGCGCCATCGGTTCTATTGACGCCAATAGCCCGACCACTGGCAGCCCATGGGAACTTGCCCACTTTGATTTTTATTCCTTTGTCTTTGGCTTCCTTTTCGGTGATACCCACCCAGGCCAATTCAGGATCGGTATAAGCAACCGATGGAATACATAAGGGTTCGAAGAAATGTTTTTGTCCTGCAATCACTTCTGCCGCTACGTGTGCTTCATGAGTGGCTTTATGCGCCAGCATGGGTTGACCAACAACATCGCCAATAGCATAGATATGAGGAATGTTGGTGTGCATCTGCTTATCAACAGCTATAAAACCTCTTTCATCTACCGCGACACCTGCCTTGGTGGCTTCGATGAGATCGCCATTGGGTCTTCTACCGACTGCAGATAATATTTTGTCATATCGCTGCGGTTCGGCGGGTGCATTTTTACCTTCAAAAGTGACCCAAAGACCATCTTCTTTGGCTGCTACTTTGGTCACACTGGTATTGAGCATGATGGCTTCATATTCAGCTTTGAGTTTCTTTTCCAGTACCTTTACAATATCCTTATCTGCTGCTGGTACCAATTGATCAAACATTTCCACCACAGAAATTTTACAGCCGAGTGCACGATAGACAGTGGCCATTTCCAGTCCAATGATACCACCGCCCAAACATAGCATGGTTTTTGGCACATCTTTGAGTTGTAAGGCTGTGGTGGAATTCAAAATTCTTTCGTCGTCGGGCAAAAAAGGTAGATCAATGATCCTTGAACCCACCGCAATAATTGCATGGTCAAAAGTAATGGTGCTGATCTCACCCTCACCGTTTTCAACTTGCAGTGTATGACTACCACTGAATTTACCATAACCCTGAACCACAGTGACTTTTCGTGCTTTAGCCATACCGGCAATACCCTGACTTAATTGCTTGACCACAGAATCCTTGTAATCTCTGATTTTATCAATATCAATTTCAGGTTTTGCAAATTTAACCCCATGGGTCGCCATGCTATCTGCTTCATTAATTACTTTGGCGGTATGCAATAACGCTTTAGACGGAATACAACCGACATTCAAGCAGACACCACCCAACTCCGCATATTTTTCAACCAGCACT
>CAZKUH010000521.1:0-2173 GCA_964555895.1 uncultured Enterobacterales bacterium | reverse complement strand
ATATTCAAACTAAACAGGGTAAAGATAATTAAATAAATTCCAGAAAGCTTTTTCATAATAAGTATTTTCCTGCAATGAATTGAATGCAGTGACTGTGACGTTATTTAACCATTAAAGTTACAAAATATCTTATCTCGATAACGTTTGCCAATAAGGATTTGTGCCAAAATATTGTTGTAAGAATTCGATCAGACTCCGTACCCGTTTCGACAAATGCCGTGTCTGCGGGTATACCACATAGGCGTCAATGCAGTTATTGTATAAATATGCTTCAAGTAGCGGTTTCAACTGTCCCAATCTTATCGCTTTGTAAACGACAAAATCAGGGAGATATGCCAAACCCAGACTCTCGATAGCCGCCTGACACAAAAATTGACCATTATTAGCCACCATTTTAGTGGGTATATTTATGGAGATGATCTTGCCTTTCGAGTTTTTAAATCGCCAGTATTCGGGAGAAATCTGGTACCTCAATTTCACGTGACCTTGTTTTAAATCTTCAGGATGTTCTGGCTCGCCATGTTTTTTTAAATAGGCTGGGCTGGCACATAACAATAATTTTGTCTCAGTGATCTTACGCGCGATCAGGGTGGAGTCATCCAGCTTTGATATACGAAAAGCCAGATCAAACCCTTCTTCAATAAGGTCTGTTTTTCGGTCATTGAAATCCAGCTCAAAGTTAATATCAACGTGAAGCTCGTTGAATTTTAATAATGCCGGGCTGAGGTGAGTTAAACCAAAAGTCAAGGGTGCTGCTATTTTGATCCGTCCAGAAAGCGCACAATGTTCATTTTTTATAACAGACTCTACTTCTGAGACGTCATCTAGAATTCTTAAACATTGATGATAAAAATTTTCACCTAAATCCGTCAACATCTGGCGTCTGGTCGTTCGATTAAGCAATGTTACACCTAAGCGTTTCTCCAATTCACTTAACCTCCGGCTAACGGCTGATTTAACGGTATCCATTTGCTCGGCAGCCTTGGTAATCGAGCCAGACTCTACCACGCGTACAAATGTTTGCATATCTTCAAACTGATTCAAATGAGTCGCTCCGCAGTCTCATGACAAAATTAAAAATGTAATATTGTTCTAATTGAAAGAACATATATTTCCTAATATCAGTATTTATCTTTTATTTGTCAACTATATACTAATCAATGTATCGATATCAAATATATTTAACCTGCATCCTGGATAATAGCGGTAGATAATTCAGCTAAAGTACCATTATTGCAATGCGTTACAAGGTCAATATGTTCATATCACATCTAACCTGAGATCCAATATGCAGGTTTTTTAAACAATAATTAGAGGAAAAAATTATGACAACCATAGAAAACTATAGCCAACTTGCTGGCAGGATTTTGATTAGTGTTATGTTTCTTTTCGCGGGCATCAGCAAATTATCTGCTTATGCTGGAACTCAGGGATACATGGAGGCGATGGGCGTTCCAGGGCAATTCTTGCCCTTGGTGATCCTAACTGAAATATTAGGCGCATCAGCCATTATCGTTGGCTATCAAACCAAAATCAGTGCTTTTTTACTTGCTGGTTTCACTTTACTGAGCGCCTTATTTTTTCACGCAAATTTTGATGACCAGACTCAAATGTTGCTATTTATGAAAAATATTTCAATTGTCGGAGGTTTTTTATTCTTGGTCAGCAACGGGGCTGGAGCCTTTTCGATAGATAATTATTTAGCCAACAAAAAAATACTTCAAGGTGGAAGAATATGAGGTCCAGACAATTATTGCACATCAATTCCAGTGGGCGAATTAAGGATTCACTGACCCGCAAAATTTCGTCCGAAGTCATCAATGCGCTCACTGTACTCGAAACCGAACTGGTGGTTATTCACCGTGATTTAGCCACGGGGGTACCCTTTATTGACCAGCAGTGGATTACTGCAAACTTTACTGAGCCTCATGAGCAAAACCAACAGCATGAAGAAGTTTTAAGCTATTCAAACAAGTTGGTCGCTGAAATTCAAAGTGTAGATTATTTGGTTATTGGATCTCCAATTTATAACTTTAGTATTCCCGCAGTACTAAAAGCATGGATTGATTTAATCGCACGGACAAAACTGACTTTTGCATATACCCGTGCCACTTGAATATGCAGGTTTCAGAGTTCAAGCAGGATGTCAGAGCAAGGCGCAACTTGAAGCTAA
>CAZKUH010000520.1:0-2174 GCA_964555895.1 uncultured Enterobacterales bacterium | reverse complement strand
AATTTATCGATCACTGATGTTCCAGGGTTTGAATCCATTAATGTGGCAATTTTAAATGCTGTAGACATGCTTTTTGCAGTGGCACGGGTATATAATGTGCTAAATTTAGTAACAATTAAAGAGTTGTTGATGAACAAAGTTGTTTTAGTGCAGGATATTAACATCGCAAATGATCGGCCATTCGTGCTTTTTGGCGGGATGAATGTTTTGGAATCTCGTGAAATGGCTATGGAAATTGCAGCGGCCTATGTGGAAGTTTGCAGCAAACTGGATATTCCTTATGTTTTCAAAGCTTCTTTTGATAAAGCCAATCGATCTGCCATCTCTTCATATCGTGGCCCGGGTTTAGCACAAGGATTACAATGGCTGGCTGATATCAAGCAAAAATATGCAGTGCCAGTGATCACCGATGTGCATACCCCGGAACAGGCGGCTCCAGTCGCCGAGGTGGCAGACATTATACAAATTCCAGCTTTTCTTTCCCGCCAGACTGATCTGGTGGTGGCAATGGCCAAAACCAAAGCAGTAATTAATATCAAAAAAGCCCAGTTTCTTGCACCTCAGGAAATGAAACATATTTTAAAAAAATGCCAGGAAGCTGGAAACGATCGCCTGATAATATGTGAGCGTGGTTCATCTTTTGGTTATAATAATCTGGTGGTGGATATGCTCGGTTTTGGTGTAATGAAACAGATGGGTTATCCGGTATTTTTTGATGTCACTCATTCCTTGCAGCAACCTGGGGGAAGAACCGATTCAGCAGGCGGAAGGCGCGCACAAGTGACTGAACTTGCGCGGGCTGGCATGGCGCTGGGGTTGGCTGGATTATTCCTTGAAGCACATCCAGATCCAGATAAAGCCTTGTGTGATGGTCCCTGTGCCTTAAGATTAAATCAGTTAGAAGGCTTTCTTACACAGATGAAACAATTGGATGAACTGGTCAAAGGCTTTCCTCAACTCGATACCCAGTGAATGCTCATGTAAAAATAAGGGGTGAGTAGCGGATAATGAAACACTGCTGTAACGTCTTATTCTGAGCCTTGGTCAGTTTATCTCAGCCGCCAACACAGCAGCAAACGAAATGAATAATGAGGTGTATTAATGCGTTTAAAACCAGGTGATGTCATCATCCCGATCCAGTTGCCAGGTATTGATGGCACACCATTTGATTTAAACGACCTCAAGGGCAAAGCCTTCATGCTATGCTTTTTTCGTTTTGCCAGCTGTCCCTTTTGTAATTTAAGGGTGCATGAATTAGTTAAGCGTTATGCAGAATTGGCTGATAATTTTCCCATTGTGGCCATTTTTGACTCGCCGCTGAATAATCTTAAAAAGCATACCAGTGGCCATCAGGCTCCTTTTGCGATTTTAGCGGATGAAACAAATCAATACTATCGCACCTACGCCATTGAGCATTCTGTGTTGGGGATGTTAAAAGGTATGCTGACGAGATTCCCCACACTAATCAAAGGCATGCTCAAAGGGTATATTCCATTGATCCCGAGAGGGCGCATAACCACCATGCCGGCAGATTTTTTAATAGATGCCAAGGGTTTGATACAAACGACCTATTATGGAAAAGATGAAGGTGATCATTTGTCATTTGAGACGGTGAAATCTTTTAGTCAAAATAATAATGTGGTGGCGAGTGACAAAGGTTAGATTCTGGAATCGGTCACTTTTATGATGAGCCAATATAAAAGTATTCCAGCCAAATCAGCCAATACGTCATGCCAATCGGAACTGCGGTAACTGGTAAAAGATTGAGCCCATTCTATTAAAACACCAAAAGCCAGTAAACCGCCACTTTTAATCAGTAAATATCGATGCACAAAAAAACTTTTATCAGCCAGAAAAGCGAGCACGAAAAATGCTACAGCGTGTTGGATTTTATCGCTGATGTCAGGCATGGAAAAAAGTTGGGAAGGTTTGATCAAGGTAAGAACAAAAATGGATACAGTGACGATGACAAACGAAATTCGGTAAATGAGGACCTTATTCCTCTCAGTTAATGACAAAACGTAATCTCCTTTTGCGATTTCTGTTAGTGAGGCTGTATGAATTTCAATAAGGATTATTATAGTGCATTCTGAGTATAAATTGCTAAACAATATTAAAACCCAAATCTCGATATAGAGATCTAAATCGAACCAAATTAAATTAATTTAAGTGAT
>CAZKUH010000519.1:0-2184 GCA_964555895.1 uncultured Enterobacterales bacterium | reverse complement strand
ATTTTTGCTAGTTTTTGCTGATTCTTTGGTCCCACATACAGCTCGGCTTTAAATTGCTTTTTTTCTCCCACTTCGACGGTTTCTGTTTTTTGCACAATACCAATAGCGATTTTATCCCCAACCGTTAAAGTGTATATTTGATTTTTTGTTTTACTTGCAGGGATCCAGGCAGAAATAAAATAATGTTGCAAGATAGCAACCCAGCCATCCTCAGTTGTGATCTTTAATTTATTCTCGGCAAAATCATCGAAGGCTAATTTCTCATACAGGGAGTCTTTTGTTGAATAAGCCGCACCTAGAAAAGAACGGACTCCGACGCCAGCACTGTTTTGTCCAGTGCCTTTTTGATCACGATATAGCTGTGTAAAAAGCCTCGTACTAAATTTTTTCTGTGATTGATTATTGACCGAATAATCAAGCTTAATATCATAACTTCCGCGAAAGAACGTATATTTTTTGGTGAATATAATTCCAGCCTTATTCACCCATTGCAACGGCACCTCTATTTTATCTTTATCCGCCAAATCATATTCATTTTTAGCAGTAACAAAAAGTGCTTTTTTGTTACTGCCGTCCGGTGTGTTTTTTCCTACAAGCCCGCTCTGTGCAACATAGATCCGACCATTGTTATTGATAAATAAAGGCACCGGGTTTTGAGGTTGGTTTTTTTCTAGCGGGTACTTCAAAAGTTTAGCGCTGACAACATCACCGCCTCTAGGATCAATCAACAGTTCCAACACATCCGTTTTTATGCTAATTAGCTTTGCTATTACTGCTGTTGGGGTTGTTTGCTGTGTCGCGGTTTCCTCTACCTCTATTTGCGGAATCGTCGATCTTTCTGAGTCACCTACCTCGGGGACGGGAACCGCAGCTGTTGGAGGTTGTTGCTGTTGTTTCTGTTGCTGGATTGGGTTGTTTGTTGGTTTGTAATCGTCCTGCCAAGAAAGAAACAAAAAATAAGAAAGTAAGGCTAAGGCAAAGATTAGTACGTTACGTTGATTTAACATGTTTTTTATCTTTAATTGAGTGTTTTTTTAGGGTGGCCGTGTTCTGTTGCTTGAAAGGGTGGAACCGGATCTAACCCTCCTTCAGAAAGCGGGTGGCATCTTCCAATTCGTTTTACAGACATCCAAAATCCCTTGAGGGCGCCATGTTGTTCTATAGCTTCTACGGCGTAACTAGAACAAGTAGGATAAAAGCGACACCGCGATCCCAAAAAAGGACTTAAGCCTTTTTGATAAATCTTAATTATCAGTATCAACACTTTTTTTATCATTTACTTTATCCTGTTTTAACGACTCGCTATTCTACCTTTAGTTGAAGTTTGTTCCAAAGTATTTCCAGTTTTTTATACAATTCCGTATGCGTTGCTCTTACTGCATCACTTCTTATCATCACCACAATATCAAAGGAAGATAACTTCTTTTTATTTAAGCGGAAGCTTTCTCTGATAACTCTCTTTATGCTGTTTCTTTGAATAGCAAGTCTGGCAACTTTTTTTGCAATGGCTAAACCTAATCTGGGTGAACCTTGCTTTTTCTGATATACCAGTATTAAAAAGCAGTTGTCGCTGACTTTTTCAGGTTTGTTAAAAACAGTTTGATAATCCTGCTTAGCAAGAAGGCGATACGATTTGCCGAAGGAAAAACTAGCGTGGTCGCTATGCTGTTTCATTGCAACCACTTTTGCCTTCGGTTTATCACTGACAACAACTTTCATCAAATTGTTTAGATTTAAGCCGAAAGAACTTTGCGTCCTTTTGCTCTGCGGTTAGCAATTATCTTTCTGCCATTTTTTGTGGCCATACGTGAGCGAAAACCATGTGTGCGTTTTCTTTTCAATACGCTGGGTTGAAATGTTCTTTTCATTTGAGCCGTCTCAGCTAGCGAAGCAACCTAAACCGGGTTACAGCACTTGATTTTTAAATTATTTAGCGTGTATATACACCCTAAAACAAGGAGCGCAACATTATGGAGCTTTTGATATTAATGTCAACCTTTTTAAGGCTTTTTCTTTTAGGTCTCGATGAAATTTTTTATTTTTTGTGGATAGTTTTTTTTGTTGGTTTATTGGTTTTCTTTTTTTATTCGGCAAGAAACTTGTTTTGTTGCTGGTTTTTGTTGTTTTTATATGTTTTCCCCTTGATTTATTCAGAGTATATTATAATTAATATTATATACTTAT
>CAZKUH010000518.1:0-2184 GCA_964555895.1 uncultured Enterobacterales bacterium | reverse complement strand
CAATTATTCAGAAGTGTACGACCTGACCAGTATCGGTTTTGGGGGAACCAAACCGCAAAATATCAGTGTGTTGAACAATCAAAACGGCGGCGTGGCTTATTTACTACCTGCCAGTCCACCAGTTTTAGGTGGTCGCAGAATCAACCCGCCTAGAAACAGTTTTTTTGATTTGTCCTACACCAAGCCAGGCTATTATCAGGATTTATTTGAAGAATTTCATCAAACCTTGTCACTGGCAATAAATAATAAAGCCATACGCAACAAAATTAAAACACTGGTCAAAGCTATTTTCTTTGCTGTCATTGACCGCTCCTGGGAAATCCGTTATCTGGAGGCCGGTTGGTCAGACTCTGATCGCTATGTCCATTTACCTAAAGCGCAAAAACTCTGGCTGGACCAACAGTACCGTCAAGCAGAAGACAAAGACGAACACTGGCTACAAACCATTCAAAACGGACTGATACGCTGGTTTGATCATGCCTATAGACAGGTATTAAAAGACAAAGCCTACCCATTGGCCGATTATGAATTTATTGAGCTTGGAAAGTGGCTGGAAGAATGTGGGGAGGGCTTGAAATGAATAAAAGTATCTTACTGATCAAACGACTAAACATACACAATGCCAATGCGCATTCCAGTCCCTACAGCATCGGCTTTCCAGCTATGACCGCCTGGCTGGGTGCAGCACATGCCCTGCAACGAAAATTAAGGCGTGACTCACGCTTTGATGATTTGGAAGAACTGGTATTTCCATCAATAGGTGTAGTGTGCCATGACTTTAATCTGCACACCTACAAGGATAGCCATCAATTTGAGCATGTCATTGTGGGGACAGGTAACCCGTTAGATAAAAGCGGTAAACGCCCATCCTTTATCGAGGAGGCACGCTGTGATCTGACCGTTTCACTCATTTTGGAATATGATGCCGATGATGATGCCGATTTGATTGAGGCAATACTCCAACACCTCCCTACACTCAAAATTGCGGCAGGCGATATACAGCCATTTTCTGCAGAACAGATCAGCATCCGGCAAATACGAACCGAGCAAGACTATCGCGCTTTGGTAGGCGAGCTCATGCCCGGATTTTGTCTGGTTGAACGGCGAGACATTATGCAACAGGCGATGGAAGACGGACAAGATGCGCTGGATGCCCTGCTGGATGCGGTAAAAATCACCCATCACTGTGAAGTCGATGAGAATGAAAAAGTCCACTGGCACAGTGCTAGGCAACAAAAAGGCTGGCTGGTTCCCATTGCAACAGGGTTTCAAGGGATCAGCGAACTGGGCCACGCCGAATTACAGCGAGACCCGGATACTCCCCACCGTTTTGCCGAAAGTATTGTCACCTTGGCTGAATTTATCATGCCTTATCGACTAAATTCACTGGAGCAGATGCTTTGGCATTATGAAACCGATCTGGACAATAACCTCTATTTTTGTAAACAATCTTAAATCATACGGAGAATAAACATGGCTAAAAAAAATGATATTGCAACTGTACTGGCATTTGAAAAAAAACTGGTGCCCTCTGATGGCATGATGTATGGCACTAACTGGGCAACCCGATCTGACAGGGAAACCATTAAGCCTTTGAGACTGCGGGAAAAATCTGTTCGGGGGACGATTTCCAATCGATTAAAAGCCGCGGTAAAAAACGACCCGTTAAAATTGAATGCCGAAGTCGAAAAACCCAATCTACAAACCGTGGACAGCTGTGCCTTAAATGAAGATCAGGATACCCTGGTATTACGGTTTACGCTGAAAGTGCTGTCCAATATTCAACAGCCTTCTGCCTGTAATCATCAAGAATTTAATGAAAAATACACCAAAATTGCCGAGCAATATATCGAAACAGAAGGCTTTAATGAATTGGCCAGGCGTTATGCCACCAATTTGGCCAATGGGCGTTTTTTATGGCGGAACCGGGTGGGCGTGGAAAATCTGGAAGTCAAAATCGCTTTAGTCGGTTCAGAGCAGTCGTGGACATTTGATGCCAAATCAATCAGCATCCGACATTTTGACAACAATAACCCTCAAATTCAGGCATTAGCCGATGAAATTGCCTCAGCCCTTCGTGGCGAAAAAGACTTTATCCTATTGGATATTACTGCCTTTGCCCAGGTAGGCAATGCGCAAGATGTCTATCCCAGTGAAGAACTGGTGCTGGATAAAAGCAGTAAT
>CAZKUH010000517.1:0-2193 GCA_964555895.1 uncultured Enterobacterales bacterium | reverse complement strand
GATAGTTCCTCATTTAAAAATTTATTCAGATCAAGCACTAAAGTTTGATCTTGCCTTGTTCATTATGTCGATTATGGGCTATTTTTTGTGGAAGAAAAGTTTACAAAGCTGTAGTCTGGACTTTAAACGCCACTAAAAATAAAACCCCTTAAGCAACCTCAACTGTAGATAAGTTGTCTTATTAAGCTAAAATCCCGCCATCTACCGGAAGTGAAATTCCACTAACATAGCTGGCTGCATCTGATGCCAGGTATAAAAAAGCCGGCGCAATTTCTTCTGGTTGAGCGACTCTGTGCAAGGGTATGGCCGGGAGAATCATGTTTAGCATCGCTTCGTTTTGTGTGAGGGCTGAGGCAAATTTTGTTTCTGTTAATCCAGGTAGAACAGCATTAACACGTATATTTTGTGGTGCACATTCTTTGGCGAAGGCTGCCGTCATAGAGATCACAGCCGCTTTGGTAATGGAATAAATGCCCTGCATGGGACCCGGAGTCACGCCGTTAATTGAGGCGGTGTTTATAATGCTGCCACCACCAGATTCCCGCATGAGCTGACCAGCCAGTTGGCTCATTAAAAAATAGCCTTCGATATTGACTGCTATTGTTTTTTTCACCGCACGCATGGGTGTATCCAGAATATGTCCAAAGTAAGGGTTTGTTGCGGCATTATTAACCAAAATATCTAATCGGCCAAATTTTGCTTTTATCTCACCCATTAAAGCCGTGACAGCGGTTTCATCACCAATATGACATGCCATGGCCTGCGCTTTGCCGCCATTGGCGAGTATGCTATCAGCTATGGCTTGTACGCTTTCTGCTTTTCGACTGCAAACAATTACCTCCGCGCCATGGGTTGCGAATAAGCGTGCTACTGCCGCACCAATACCACGGCTAGCACCGGTAACCAAGGCAATCTTACCGCTCAGATCAAAGGCTTGAGTACTACTAATTTTTGTAATGATTTTTGTGTCCAGAGATTTTTTGTATGTCATCTTATTATCCTGATTAAAAGCATTGTGACTCTGCGCGATTAATTAATATTTGGCAGATACTACCGAAATTTTTAAACTTCGGATTATGTGTTTTACCGAGCACAAAACGCTGGTATATTTGTTGTGCAATTACCGCTAACCGGAATAAACCGAAGATACTGTAATAGCGGAAATCACCGATATCTTCACCTCTTGTTTTTGCATAAAAATCAATAATATTGTTTCTTGTCATCATGCCATCATCTGTGGTTGGCATCATTTTGATCATCTGCAACTCGGCCGGATCGTTTTTTTCTATCCAGTAAGCTAAAGAACAACCTAAATCCATTAAAGGATCGCCAACAGTGGTCATTTCCCAGTCTAAAATAGCAATGATTTTAGTGGGGTTTTCTGCATCCAGTACAACATTATCAAATTTATAGTCGTTATGAATTAGGGCGGGCTTATGAAAATCATCCGGCTGGTTTTCTGCTAACCAACTCATTAATTTTTTTGCCGAGGGCACATCATCTGTTCGTGCTTTTTGGTAGCGTCCACACCATCCCTCAACTTGTCGTGCGACATAACCTTTCGGCTTTCCAAGTTCGATAAGACCGGTGCCATATATATCAACCTGATGAAGTTGTGCATGGATCTTAACAAGATTTTCACACAGAATTAAATTTTGCTCAGCATCCAGATCTACCGGCATTTTTTTTCTCGGAATAATACCGGTGACTTTCTCCATAATAAAAAAAGATCGACCAATCACCGTTTTATCCTCACAAAAGGCGATAGGCTTGGGACAATAAGGAAAATGTGGTCCTAATTTTTTAAGTACATGAAATTCCCGACCCATATCATGCGCACCTTTAATGTTGACCCCTTTGGGTGCGGTTCGCAGGATCATTTCTTTAGCACCAATATTGATTTGATAGGTTAAGTTTGATGCGCCGCCTGGAAATTGTAATATTTCAATTTTGTCTGTGGCAGAAACCGATGTGATTTTTATCGCCAGATATTTCAATAGACTGGCCGCATCCAGGGCATCTTCTGCACGAGGTTGTTGTGCGAAATCAAGCAGATTGTTTTCAGTCATATTTCACCTTAAAGATTCCGTCATGCTGCCAAGATTAATTTTTTCGGCAGCGCTTATGTGTAATTCCCTTATACCCGTGCCACCTGAAAATGCAGGTTTCAGTGGGAATTAAAATGGTTTTAGG
>CAZKUH010000516.1:0-2213 GCA_964555895.1 uncultured Enterobacterales bacterium | reverse complement strand
GGTACTCAAAGATGTTTCAAGACTTACTATTCGCTTGCTCACCGCAGGCTGTGTGATGCCAAGCACATTTGCAGCATTGGCTACGCTACCTGTTGAACAAACAGTTTTAAATGTTTTTAGTAATTTAGGGTCCATATTCTTTTAACGTTATATCTGTGATTCCTTATATTCTAGCAAGGAATGTAATAGATGAAAAATATGAATTTGAGTTATTAGTTATAAACACCTAAAATAACACCAACTTAACACCAACTTAACACTAAACATCAATTTCATCTTAAGCTTTAATGAATCCAGAAATCCTGGGGGGTATGTGGCATATGTCAACAAAAACGCTTTACGATAAGTTATGGGATGACCATTTGGTTGTGGCTAATGAAAACGGCATGGATGTTATTTATATTGATCGGCAGTTGTTACATGAAGTCACTTCGCCTCAGGCTTTTGAGGGTCTTAAAATGGCCAATAGAAAGCCTTGGCGAGTTAACGCCAATGTTGCGGTGCCGGATCATAATGTACCTACCACTGATAGGGATAAAGAAATTGCCGATCCTGTTTCCAGATTACAGGTGACCACTTTGGATGATAATTGCCAAAGTTTTGGCATTAAAGAATTTACCATGAATGATATTCGTCAGGGTATTGTGCATGTTATCGGCCCGGAGCAGGGCGTTATTTTGCCTGGAATGACCATAGTTTGTGGCGATTCACATACTGCGACCCATGGGGCGTTTGGCGCGTTGGCGCATGGCATTGGCACTTCGGAAGTCGAACACGTTTTAGCCACGCAATGTTTAATACAACAGAAAATGAAAAACATGCGGATTCAAATCAATGGCGCACTGGGAAAAGGCGTCTCAGCCAAGGATTTGATCCTCTATATTATCGGTCAAATTGGCACGGCCGGCGGTACTGGATACGCGATAGAATTTACTGGAGAAGTGATGAGATCGATGTCCATGGAAGGTCGAATGACGGTTTGTAACATGGCTATTGAGGCCGGGGCACGAGTCGGTATGGTTGCAGTGGATGAAAAAACCATAGAATTTGTCAGAAATAAACCCTATGCCCCCAAAGGTGAGCTTTGGCGACAGGCCGTCAATGATTGGCAAGAGCTGAAATCAGATGAAAATGCACTATTCGATCGGAACGTAGAAATTGATGCAACAAAGATAGAGCCTATCGTCAGTTGGGGTACCTCTCCGGAAATGGTTGCCAGTATTAATGGCTATATTCCTGATCCGGCAAGTGAAACCGATAGCGTAAAAAAAGAAGGGATTAGTAACGCTTTAAAGTACATGGAATTAAAAGCTGGTTCAGCCATAACCGCTATCCCGGTGGATAAGGTCTTTATCGGCTCATGTACCAATTCTAGGATTGAAGACCTCCGAATGGCTGCACAGATTGTGGTGGGTCGGCATGTGGCTAAAACCGTAAAACTTGCCATGGTGGTGCCAGGTTCTGGATTAATTAAAAAACAGGCAGAAGAAGAAGGTCTGCACAAAATATTTATCGCAGCAGGTTTTGAGTGGCGCGAACCAGGTTGTTCGATGTGTTTGGCCATGAATGCCGATAGGCTGGACCCCGGTGAACACTGTGCATCGACCTCCAATAGAAACTTTGAAGGTCGACAGGGACAAGGTGGACGCACCCATTTGGTCGGCCCGGAAATGGCTGCAGCGGCCGCGGTGTTTGGACGTTTTGTCGACGTCAGAAAAATTGATCTGAAAAAAACGAACTCAGCTGAAACAGGAGCAAGCTAATGGATGCTTTCAAACAACATACCGGTATTGTGGTGCCGATTGATCGGGCCAATGTTGACACAGATGCCATCATTCCCAAACAATTCCTCAAATCCATTAAACGGAGCGGATTTGGTCCTAACCTTTTTGATGAATGGCGTTATCTTGACCATGGTGAACCGGGCATGGATAACAGCAAAAGACCACTTAACCCGGAATTTGTACTCAATCAACCGAGATATGCCTATGCCAGTGTGTTATTGGCAAGAGAAAATTTCGGCTGTGGTTCCAGTCGTGAACATGCCCCTTGGGCATTAGCCGATTTTGGTATTCGGGTGGTTATTGCCCCCAGTTTTGCCGATATATTTTATAATAATTGTTTTAAGAACGGTCTCCTGGCTATCGTGCTGAAGTCGGAAGAGATTAATGACTTGTTTGATGTGGTGGAGCAGCAAGTGGGTGATAAATTAC
>CAZKUH010000515.1:0-2224 GCA_964555895.1 uncultured Enterobacterales bacterium | reverse complement strand
GGATCGCGCCGAAGATTTCTTCTGTGAAACCCAGCCAGCGAGTCATGCGCGAAAAGCAAAGCAGTTTATTTACCGAGCCGGTAGTGGGCGAGTTGCCTCCGCTTTCATTGCTCGATCCTGCTGATACGGGTAGCAGGGGTGTTTCGGAAGATTCTCTGGCAGCCATTTCAAAATTATTGGAAATGAAGTTGGCAGATTTCGGTATTCAAGTTGAAGTAGTCGCGGTTCATCCAGGGCCGGTTATCACCCGTTTTGAACTTGATTTGGCGCCAGGTGTTAAAGCCTCTAAAATTTCCGGTCTAGCGAAAGATTTAGCACGATCCCTGTCTACCATCAGTGTTCGCGTGGTAGAAGTCATTCCAGGGAAATCGGTTATCGGCATCGAAATACCCAATGAAGACCGGGAGATGGTCAGATTAAGTGAAGTCTTGTCTTCAGAAATTTTCGATCAATCCCGTTCTAAAGTCACCATGGCTTTGGGTAAAGACATTTCCGGGAATCCCGTGGTTATCGACCTAGCTAAAATGCCACATATGTTAGTTGCCGGTACCACAGGTTCTGGGAAATCTGTGGGTATCAACGCCATGTTGATCAGTTTGTTATACAAATCCTCGCCAGAAGATGTCCGGCTTATTTTGATCGATCCCAAAATGCTGGAACTTTCAGTCTATGAAGGGATCCCACATTTATTGACGCCCGTGGTGACGGATATGAAAGATGCCGCTAACGCTTTAAGATGGTGTGTCGCGGAAATGGAACGGCGTTATCAGGTCATGTCTAAAGTGGGGGTAAGAAATCTCGGCGGTTTTAACAAAAAAATTGAAGATGCCATAAAACATGGAGAAGCCATAAAAGATCCGTTATGGGATCCGGCACAACATCTGGAGGATGAACAATGGCCGGATCTGGAAACCTTACCGCAGTTGGTGGTGGTGATTGATGAACTTGCCGATATGATGATGGTGGTAGGGAAAAAAGTAGAAGAATTGATTGCAAGAATTGCACAGAAAGCCAGGGCAGCGGGCATTCATCTTTTATTGGCCACACAACGACCGTCTGTCGATGTACTCACTGGCTTAATTAAAGCCAACATCCCCAGTCGTATTGCTTTCCAGGTTTCGAGTCGAATTGATTCCAGAACAATTCTGGATCAAATGGGAGCGGAACAATTACTTGGGCAGGGGGATATGCTGTATTTGCCGGGTGGTAGCAGTATTCCAACCCGTGTTCATGGTGCCTTCGTGGCAGATGAAGAAGTGCATAAGGTTGTCGCAGACTGGAAACGGCGGGCGTTACCCAATTATCTTGAGGAGATCACCAATGGTATCGCCGAAAGTGCCATGTTACCAGGTAGTGGTGGTGTGGAAGATACGGATGCAGAACAGGATGCGCTCTATGATCAGGCGGTAGAATTTGTGGTAACGTCGAGAAAAGCATCCATTTCAGCAGTACAGAGAAGACTTAAAGTCGGCTATAATCGAGCTGCGAGAATGGTCGAGGCGATGGAAAATGCCGGCATTGTCTCTGAAATGCAACATAATGGCGCTAGAGAAGTGTTGTTGCCATCCAGGAATGAATAAATATCGTAAATACTGCATTATCAATTGTTATCTTAAGTAGGCGAAAATGAGTAAGTTAAAATATTTTTTGTTTTTTTTATTGACTATTTCCCCGGCTATTTTGGCTGCAGAGGACACTGTTTCCAATGCCAAAAAATTAAATGAATTATTGTCCCACCTGAATACTTTTCAAGCTGATTTCGAACAACAAATATTTTCTGAAAATGGTGAACTCATCGATAGTCTTAAGGGAAAGGTGGGTATAAAAAAACCGGGGAAGTTCTATTGGAATGTAACCGAACCTTTTGAGCAAGAACTGATTGCCGATGGTAAATACCTTTGGCAATACGATAAGGATCTAGAGCAGGCAACGGTCCGAAATCTTGATGAATCTTTGGGTAACACCCCCGCTGAAATTCTCAGCGGGAAAGTAACCCATCTGGATAAAAAGTACCATATTGAATATCTCCAGCAGGATGATGTTGAAAGTTTTAAGCTGGTACCAATGAATGAACGTCAATTTGAGTCCATTGTATTGTACTTTAAAAAAGCAGTGCTGGAAAAATTGATACTCAACGATACGCTGGCACAAACTACCACCATCATCTTCGAAAATGCCCGTTTTGGTATGGCCATTCCAGATCAACTGTTTTTAATGGTATTAC
>CAZKUH010000514.1:0-2227 GCA_964555895.1 uncultured Enterobacterales bacterium | reverse complement strand
GTCACTAACCCCTCAAGCTAGCGTGTCTACCAATTCCACCACTTCGGCAAATTTTCTCATCATTAAAGCCATCCAGATTACTAAAGGTAAATTGTAGTTCTAGTGTCCTGAACCTGCCTTCTTGGGTTTATCCTGTGGCTTTTTTCCCGCTTTGCTTTTTAATTTTTTGGTTTTAATAGCAGGCTTTTGTGCTTTTTTCTCTGCGGGTACTTTCACATCGGGTATTGCAGAGGCGCCTGCTGCAGGTGTTTCATTGACTTCAACATCCGGGATGCCGACTTCTGTTGCAGGTTTGGTGATCTCTTTTTGTGAAGCGGCCTTTGCAGCTTCTTGTTGTTCAATTTGTGTGGCAACATCGGTAGTGACCGCGCTGGTTTGATGTGCCGTCAAATAACCCAGACCTAAAGCCAGACTAAAAAACAAGACAGCCAAAATAGCGGTTGAACGCGTCAAAAAGTTACCGGAGCCTGAGGCACCAAAAACGGTATTTGAAGCACCCGCGCCAAAAGATGCCCCCATATCGGCACCTTTACCATGCTGGATTAGAATTAACCCAATGAGAGCCACGGCGACAACTAAAAAAGAAACTAATAAAATCTGGTACATAATTTAACCTATTGCTGTGCTGCTGCACATATTTCAAGGAATGCTGCTGCATTCAGTGAAGCCCCACCAATGAGGCCTCCATCGATATCATCTTGAGTGAAAAGCGTGCCCGCATTATCTGGATTCACGCTGCCACCATAAAGTAACTGTATTCTCTGGGAAATATCTCCCAGATGTTCTGTCAACCAGTCACGTAAAATTTTGTGAACTGCCTGCGCTTGCTCCGGTGATGCTGTTTTACCGGTGCCGATTGCCCAAACAGGTTCATAAGCAATAATTGCTTTTGAAAAGTGCTCTGCACCTGTTACTTTTAATACCTTATCTAACTGGGATAAAAGTATTGCTTTTGTTTCGCCTTGCTCTTTTTGCACCAAGGTCTCACCGATACATAACACCGGTGTTAATTGCTGCGCCACCACTGCCAAAAATTTAGCCGCGATTCTCTCATCGGACTCTGCATACAATGTCCGTCTTTCTGAATGACCCAGCAAGACATACTTCACGGAAAACTCCCGAACCATGGCAGCAGAGACTTCACCCGTAAAGGCACCCTTGTCATTTTCGTTAACATCCTGAGCACCTAAAGCAATACGCTCATTTACTGCTAACAATTCTGCAATTTGAGAGATATGCACTGAACACGGACAAACAGCTATCTCAATATTTTCATCAAGGCTAGCAACACCTTGTATTAATTGCATGGTTAACGCTGCATTTTCAGCAACAGAACCATGCATTTTCCAATTGCCGATGATCAACTTGTTACGCATATCCAAAGCACTCCTGTACGCTCCGAGCAAGCGGGCGCAATATTACAAGACTCATATGCAAGATACAAGACCAAAAATGCTGAATTTGTCTATGATCTTTAACCAGCGGCCAAAGACTCACTTACTTTTTGAATAACACTGGCCAGTTCATGGGCATGCGCCTGAATATCATTGTGTGCTTCACCTTCAACCATGACCCGTATTAATGGCTCTGTGCCGGAAGCTCTCAATAATACCCGCCCCGTTTTGCCCAGTTTTGATTCTACAATCTGCAAAGACTGTCGCACCATATCCTGAACCATCGGATCAAATTTTTCAGCAACAGGTACATTCACCATGACTTGTGGGATCATTGGCATTTTTGCCGCCGCCTGTTTCAAGGTTTGGTTGGATTCAATCAACGCCACCAACACCAGAAGGGAAGCAATAATACCATCACCGGTACTGAGTGCCTGACGACAAATAACATGACCCGAAGATTCGCCGCCTAAATTCCAGTTATATTTTCTGAGTAACTCCATCACATAACGGTCGCCAACCTGCGCCCTTTCGAAGGGTATATTCAATGTTTCCAGAGCCAGTTCCAGACCCAGGTTACTCATCAGCGTACCCACGACACCACCCTTCAGGCTACCATTTGCTTGTTGATGGGCGGCAAGAATATACAGTAGTTGGTCGCCATCGAGCAAATGACCCTCGGCATCAACCATCAAAACCCGATCGCCATCTCCATCAAAAGCAATACCCATATCCGCTTTTTGTTCAATCACTGCCTTTTCCAGTGCTGCCGGGTAGGGCGAGCCACAATGATCAGTAATGTTTAAACCGTCTGGTTGGATACCTATCGCGGG
>CAZKUH010000513.1:0-2228 GCA_964555895.1 uncultured Enterobacterales bacterium | reverse complement strand
GGCTGCACGGGTTGAGTGTAATGCATCTTCAACGCGAGCTTTTTTCTCTTTCATTTCAACTTCAGTTGCAGCGCCAACTTTAATTAAAGCCACACCACCAGCGAGTTTTGCTACACGCTCCTGGAGTTTTTCTTTGTCGTAATCTGAAGAAGTATCTTCGATTTGGCGACGAATCATCGCGACTCTTGCTTCAATTTTATCGCTATCACCTGCACCATCAATAATCGTGGTGTTGTCTTTTGAGATAACAACACGTTTCGCTGTACCTAACTGATCCAGCTCAACTTCTTCCAAATTTAGACCAACTTCTTCTGATATCACTGTGGCGCCCGTTAAAATAGCAATATCTTCTAACATGGCTTTCCGGCGATCACCAAAACCAGGCGCTTTAACTGCAGCAACTTTAACGATACCACGCATATTGTTCACCACCAAAGTGGCTAGTGCTTCACCTTCCACATCTTCAGCAACAATGATTAAAGGTTTGCCTGCTTTAGCCACTGCTTCCAAAGTCGGTAATAATTCTCGAATATTGGATATTTTCTTATCGACGATCAAAATGAAAGGCGCATCCATTTCAACAGACATGCTATCCTGATTATTGATAAAGTAGGGAGAAAGATAACCACGGTCAAATTCCATACCCTCAACAACATCCAGTTCATTTTCTAGTCCAGTGCCTTCTTCTACAGTAATAACACCTTCTTTACCGACTTTACCCATCGCTTCAGCGATGATATTGCCGACATTGGTATCAGAATTTGCCGAAATAGTACCGACTTGCGCAATTGCTTTATCATCTTTACAAGGCATAGAAATGATTTTTAACTCTTTGACAATTGCAATCACGGCTTTATCGATGCCGCGCTTGAGATCCATTGGATTCATGCCTGCAGCGACTGATTTTAAACCTTCATTCACGATAGCCTGAGCCAGAACTGTCGCCGTAGTGGTACCGTCACCTGCGACATCAGAAGTTTGTGAAGCAACTTCTTTCACCATCTGCGCGCCCATATTTTCAAATTTATCTTCAAACTCGATTTCTTTTGCGACAGAAACACCATCTTTAGTAATGGTAGGTGCACCAAAACTTCTATCTAGTACAACATTTCGACCTTTAGGGCCTAAAGTGATCTTTACCGCATTGGCCAGTACATCAACTCCACGGGCCATACGACTTCGAGCATCATCTCCAAAACGTACGTCTTTTGCAGCCATGATTATTCCTCTTTATCTTTCAATTCTAATAGGGACAGCTTGACGAAGATTAACCTTCGATCACAGCCATAATGTCATCTTCACGCATAACCAGAAGATCGTCGCCATCGACTTTTACTTCGGTGCCTGAATACTTGCCAAACAGCACCAAATCGCCAACTTTAACGTCAAGTGGTCTTACGTCACCATTTTCATTAATTTTTCCGTTACCAGCAGCAACAACTTTACCTTTACTTGGTTTTTCGGTAGCGCTGTCTGGTAAAACGATACCGCCTGCAGAAGTTTTTTCTTCTTCCTGGCGTTCTATAACAACACGATCGTGTAATGGACGAATGTTCATTAATCCAATCTCCTGATTATCAATTTAATATTAAAATACAGCGGCTTAACCGCGGGTAGCTTCTATATGGGGATCAACTCATCGGCTTCAAGGGTGAATCAGAAAATTTTGAAAAAAATTCAGCATCCACAGTCGGTTCTAGGATTCGTCGTCCTGATCGATGGTACGTCCTTTTTTGGTGTCTTTTTCTTCTCGAGGGTTATCTTGCTGCTGAAAACCCATGACCGTCCACGCCCCTTTTGCGCCTGTTTTAGTTTTAAAGATTTTTAGCGCCAACCTTTTCCTCAAGGGCGTAATGAGTAACAGTATACCAATGGCATCCGTGATGAATCCCGGCAACAGCAGAAAAAAACCGGCAAGCAGCAACAAGAAACCCTCTATCATTTCAAAAGCAGGCGTTTCACCCCTGGCCATTGTTTGCTGCATTCGTTTAAAAGTATCCATGCCTTGCACCCGCACCATGGCCATCCCCCAGATAGCCGTACCAATCGTCAGTAAAATAACTGGCCCAGCACCAATTGTTCGACCTATATCGATAAAAACTGTGATTTCAACCAGGGGAAATAGCAGTATTAATAATAACCAGATCATGAAAAACTTTCCAAGAATGCAATTTTGTAAGTATGTGTTAATGTTTATGGCAAAATGTGTAATATAAATATGTTTAGAT
>CAZKUH010000512.1:0-2237 GCA_964555895.1 uncultured Enterobacterales bacterium | reverse complement strand
ATATTATAGCGAGAGTCAATTTTTCTAAACATAATGGTGAAATATGGGAAAAAAGCCATAAATAAAAATTATTGAATTAAAAATAATGATGCAAACCCATTACAAACAATAGTTATTTTTTTTTTCACAAAATTCTCCTGGGAAATTTCACTGTAAACAATTACCATTGTCGCTTTCAGGAAGATTTAAACACATCAGTCCTGGAGCAGATTTATTATTAATTTCCATCAAGCTGCACAACGAAATATTTGGACAATATCACTGATTAAAATGACCGAATACCACACTAGCAGTTTCCCATTATTTCTCATTGTGCTTTTGACTTGGAATTATCATAACCATTATAGACCGGTAGCCAGTCAATACTATTACCGTTATAGAAATAACAGCAGAATTAACAAAAATATTGTCTCAAATCAATGCTTGTACTTCACCTTACAGTTAAAGCATAAAAGATAGCCTCATTCGGCTGCCTTTTATGCTTGTGTCACATGTAAACGCAGTTATCAAGTAAACTCTGGATAAGCCTCAATGCCACACTCGCTGTGATCCACGCCCAGATATTCTGCCTCTGCGGAAACCCGGATACCCATCAACTTATTCAGCAGATACCAAATGATAAAACTGCTAACAAACACCCAGAAAAAGATTGTTCCAGCACCCACTAATTGACCAGTTAAAGTTGCACGGGTATTTGAAATGGGTACCGCTAATAGTCCCCATAAACCGACCACACCATGAACAGAAATTGCCCCAACTGGATCGTCTATTTTTATTTTATCAAAAAATACGATTGAAAATACCACAATGATCCCGCCAATCATTCCTATCAAGGTCGCAACCAAGGGGGTCGGGGTATCGGGGCTTGCGGTAATGGCGACCAACCCAGCCAAAGCACCATTGAGCGTCATGGTAAGATCGGCTTTGCCGAATAAAATACGCGCCAGCAACAAAGCCGCAATTAAGCCGCCAGCAGCTGCAGCATTGGTATTTAAAAACACCATAGCCACTGAATTTGCACTGGCCACATCAGCCAACTTTAAAACAGAACCCCCATTAAAACCGAACCATCCCATCCAAAGAATAAAGGTACCCAGTGTCGCCATGGGCATATTGGCTCCAGGAATGGGATGAATCTGACCATTTTTACCGTATTTACCTTTTCTGGCTCCGAGTATCAGCACACCGGCTAAAGCAGCTGCACCCCCCGCCATATGTACGATACCCGAACCGGCAAAATCAACAAAACCGAAGCCATTATCACCCAAAGAATAGAGCCCAAAAACCAGTTTCTGCCCCCAAGTCCAGGAACCTTCAAGTGGATATATTACGGCGGTCATCACCACAGCAAATAATAAGAATGCCCATAATTTCATTCTTTCAGCAACAGCACCAGAGACGATTGACATCGCAGTCGCCACAAAAACCACCTGAAAGAAAAAATCCGCTGCATTGGCATAAACTGCACGCCCATCAAATCCTATCTTAGCTGATTCAGCCAAAACCTTGCTTGTAACAGCAGCTAAACCGTCAGCGCCATCCAAAGCAATCCTGGAAATTAACATGCCGCCACCATACATAATCTGGTAACCAATGACTAGATAAGCACTACATGCAATGGCATATAAAGCAATATTTTTGGTTAGAATTTCCGTGGTGTTTTTTGAACGAACGAGACCGGCTTCCAGCATCGAAAACCCGGCTGCCATCCACATAACTAATGCACCCATGACTAGGAAATAAAAAGTATCCATGGCATATTGGAGTTGAAATATTTGATTTTCCATCATTAATTCCTCTATAAAGCTTCACGGCCGGATTCGCCGGTACGAATTCTGACAACTTGTTCCAGGGCCAGTACGAAAATTTTTCCATCCCCAATTTTTCCGGTATTTGCCACCCTACTGATGCTTTCAATTACCGCTTCCACTTGTTCATTTTCAATGGCAATTTCAAGTTTTATCTTAGGCAAAAAATCCACCACGTACTCGGCGCCACGGTATAATTCGGTATGACCTTTTTGCCGGCCAAATCCTCTTACTTCAATCACGGTCATACCCTTTACGCCAATTTCCGAGAGCGATTCACGGATATCATCAAGTTTCGAAGGTCTGATAATCGCTATAATTTGTTTCATGTTGTATTCCTATTAAATATTTTAAATAACTTACCCTAGCTCTGGATAAGGTTAACCTGAACTTTCTGGTTATAACGCTTTTGAGAAAGACAGTACTACC
>CAZKUH010000511.1:0-2249 GCA_964555895.1 uncultured Enterobacterales bacterium | reverse complement strand
CAATGCTCTGCTTCACTGATCCATTCATTCACTCTCAGTTGACGGTACTTTCGCATCCAGTAGACAGCCAAAAGCTGCTTAGATTAGGTGTTGAGGCTGTAGAAAAAGCGAGAACGGTTGCGCTTTTCAAATTTAGTGGCACCGTCTAACCAGGTTTTCGGTCTAAATAAGTTGGACGTCCTCGACATTGTTTTGTCTTCTTACCCTCTCTGGTACCATCTGTCTCTTTTCAAGACAACCAGTAAAGCTGACCTCAGATCAAAAAAATCACAGCTGACAAAGGTGTGAGTTCCGATTGGCTAAAACGTGACGCTCTAATTTCATTTGTGTTTTTTTTGTTTCTTTAGAATAGGTTATACTCGGTTATTATTGCTTACATCAATGGTTGAATAATATTATGCTATTAAAGTTCGCCGAGATAGAAATCGAAACAGCACTTTTCGAGCTTCATCGAGATGGAGCGCTAATTGATGTTGAGCCACTTATTTTTAACCTATTGGTATATTTTGTAAAAAATCCTAATACAGTGCTTAGCCGTGATCAGCTTATCGATGCTGTTTGGTCGGGTCGGACGGTGTCAGAAGCCACCGTATCAGGCGCTATAAAAGGTGCCAGACAAGCCATCGGTGACGATGGCAAGCAACAAAAATATATAAAAACGGTTCACGGAAGAGGTTTTAGGTTCGTCGTAGACGTCGATATGGGATCCAACCAAGCCAATAACCAGCTGCCGCCACCATTAACCAACCAACCGCTTATAAAAGCGATTGAGCCGTCGTTAATTATTTTTCCATTCAAGCAATTAATTAACGATACGCAAGCTAGGGAATTATCGGAAGAAATTGTTTCAGATTTAGAAATCATATTAGCGCGTGTTCCACTTATTAAAATAAGCGCTCAGGGAGAACATTACGCAACCGCACTGATATCAGATATTCAACAGTTGTTTCACAAAACTGGTATTCGTTATATTTTGCAAGGAAGAATAAAGTGTCAGGGTGAGCAATTTAAACTGAACATACAACTATCGGACGCAAAAACAGGTTTTAGTCTGTGGGCAGAAAAATTTGTGCGTCCTTTGCAGGAAAGTAAATTATTAGTGACGGACATTCTGGCTAAATTGGAACCGAAACTTAATCGTGCGATTTTTGACATCGTCAGTAAATCCAGCGAACAACCTTCTGCTAAACAATTGTATTTGAAAGCCAGTAGCCTTCTTGCGTTAAAGGGATGGCACCAAAAGACCTTTGTTGAGGCCGTTGATTTGTTGCGCAAAAGTGAAAGGCTTGACGCGGATTTTGCTCTAACCCCGGCGTATCTTTCCCTTGTGCTTGCGCTTGGACATCGAGTTGGCTTAATTGGGGATAGAGAAAAAACTAAAATAGAGGCAATTGATGCAGCCGAACGAGCACTGCATATGGAAAATATGGATTCAACTATTCTTGGGTTTGTAGGTTGCGCCTTCGCAGATGTCGGCATGGTTGCACGATCTATTCCTATTCTCAAAAATGCTATTCAACAACATTCGACTAATGCCCAGGCATGGGTCGCGCTTGGATCCGCTTATGTTTTGCAAAACGACTTCGAGCAGGGGATTAAATATTTGAGTCATGGCATTGATATAAGCCCGTTGGATAGCCGGTTATCGGTGTGGGGCGCGATACTGTCATTAGCATTTTTGAATTCGAAAAAATTAGCAAAGGCTCAAGAACAAGCAGAACTGGCTTGTCAAAGAGATGACAATAGTTATTTACCTAGAGTGGTGCTTGCTACAATTCAATTATGTCGTAGACAAGAGAAATCGGCCCGTATCACACTCGTTGAAGCTTATCGGATCAAACAGGATTTGTCCGAAATGGAAATAAAATCTCTTGTAGGTAAAGAATATTGCCAACAACTTTTAGCGTTACATAACGTTCACTAAATCTCCCCCAGTATTACCCATAATAACTTCAAAGTTTACCCAAGTTTTATTAATCATCCTTGGTTAATATCTAAACGCTGGAATAAATAAACAGATTTTTTAATAGTGAAATTATTTGAAATTTATATGCTAGCAATTAACTTTAACCTATACCCGTGCCATTTGAATATGCAGGTTTCAGAGTTCTAGCAGGATGTCAGAGCAAGGCGTAACTTGAAGCTAATACCCAAAGCACTCCCTGCGGTCGCGGGGCAGGCTCTGGTTATTCCTTTAGTGAAAGTTGCAACGCAGCGCTGGCTTCCTGCTTGAACTCCTCTTGCTGAAA
>CAZKUH010000510.1:0-2252 GCA_964555895.1 uncultured Enterobacterales bacterium | reverse complement strand
CTAATACCCAAAGCACTCCCTGCGGTCGCGGGGCAGGCTCTGGTTATTCCCTTAGCAAAAGTTACAACGCAGCGCTGGCTTCCTGCTTGAGCTCCCGCAGGGCAAGAGGATAAGCGCACATCTTCCGCGTTATAAAAGTTCAAGTTAGCATGACTAACACTTCACTTTTATGCCTTGAATATGTACGCTTCTTCTCTTGCTGAAATCATGCATCTTGAATAATTTTGGGTATATAGGTAGAACACATGGAAGTTACGAGCGGCAGATGTGTAGATGAAAAATTCAAAATATATCCATTTCCGACTGTTTTTATCTTTGTTTTTTCTGTAGAGTCATGTGTTAAACCACAAACTTTTAATACAGAAAAAATGCCAGCTGAATTTAGCAGATTAATCATTGATGACGATAAACTATTACCCGAAAATCAATGGCAACTTATCAATAAAATACCCGGTAGTAAATACCTGGCAAATCGCTTGCTTGTAGTTGCAGCCCTCAGTGAAAGCGCTTGCGAATTACAAAATTTACCCGAAAACAATGATATTCGAGCGCTCTATAATGCCCTGGTGCAGTTGGGTTATTCTCTGCAATGGCCAACACATGGCAGGGTGATTTCCTCGGGGTTAAGTCAACGTAAAGTCCCACAACAGACTGTAGAGATTGATTGCGGTGCCAGTGGCACTATGGCTAGATTTATTTCTGCGGTTGCGGCAATGGATGATTTTCCCATCACGATTAAGGGAAGTGAACGATTACAGCAACGTCCAATGAAAGCCTTGTTTGACGCACTGGTAACGTTGGGAGCCAAGGTTGAATGTAAGAAAAATGCGGGATGTTTACCCGTCACCATCACCGGCAGCATCAGCACGACAAAAGATTCGTGCAATAACAATTTGAAGCCCACTTTATCGGTGAGTTTGCCGGGAGATATCAGTAGCCAATATATCAGTGCGTTATTGCTAATCGGTTCACAATTAAATAGAGAATTAGAGATCCATTTGATTCCACCCATCGTCTCAGCGGTTTATATCAAGATGACCGCACAAATTCTACAAAAGGCGGGCGTAAATTTAACTGTGGCAGACGACATACAAAAATTGGTAATTTATCCTTCGAGCATCAACTTACATTCAATGACCTTGAATGCCGATCCCTGTAGTGCCAGTTATCCGTTAGCCGCTGCTGCAATAAACGGAAAAGCATTAATGATTAAACCTTTTAATTATTTGCCAGAGCAACAAGGTGAATTCAGGATTGTTGATTTATTGCGTGAAATGGGTTGCGATATTAATATTGAAAATGAGACACTTTATTTATCTGCTCGAACGAAATCATTACAAGCCATACAAAAAAATATGTCTGAAATGCCTGATATTGTGCAAACCCTCGCAGTAGTTGCTTGTTTTGCAGAGGGTGTTTCTCGTTTTGAAGATATCGCGCATCTCAAGTTGAAAGAGTCAGATCGAATCGCAGATACTGCCAGGGAATTGAGAAAATTAGGTATAAAGGTTAACTTTGGCGAAGATTGGCTCGAAGTGGCCGGTATTTCTTCAAACGAGCAGTTGCAACAGGGTATCATTGATAGCCACGATGATCATCGAATGGCCATGGCATTATCACAATTAGCCTGGAAAAAGCCCGGGATTGTGATGCAACAGCCACAAGTGGTGGCCAAATCGTTCCCAGGTTTCTGGCAACTGATGCAATCCATGGGATTGCATGCTCAAGTTGAGTAAAACTCATTAAAACTTACTCATAGGTCGCTACTTAAGAGAAAATATCACAAATAAGCGAGATGACAGACTATTTTTCCTTAAGTAGCTGCCTATGAGAACTTACAAGAGATAAAATTATGTCAGGCAGTACCTTTGGACAGATATTTAAAGTGATGAACTGGGGTGAGTCTCATGGCCCTGCTGTGGGAGCGGTGATTGATGGTTGTCCTGCTGGTTTAAAGTTATCTGAAGCTGATATACAACCGTTGTTGGACAGACGACGACCGGGTCAAAGTCATTTGGTAAGTCAACGAAATGAAGCCGATCGCGTGGAGATATTATCTGGCGTGGTCAATGGTAAAACAACCGGCACTCCCATCAGCTTATTGATTAAAAATGTGGCACAGCGATCCAAAGATTATGAAAATCTGAAACAGCTCTATCGACCCAGTCATGCGGATTTCACTTACCAGGCAAAGTACGGCATTCGAGATGTTGCCGGTGGTGGGAGAGCATCTGCTCGAATTACTGCTGGTT
>CAZKUH010000509.1:0-2253 GCA_964555895.1 uncultured Enterobacterales bacterium | reverse complement strand
GGTGGTGATTTTGCCTAGGTGTTGGTTTTCAGTGGTATTTGCGTTTTTGTGTCTTTGATGGCTAAATTCTTCAGTTTTTTTTTGTGATTTTTGCAACTGAAAAGTAAGTAGCCGCAATAGTGTCATCTCAAAACCAGATCGACTTGAAGGTGCTAACGGTAAATCTCGACGACCGTGTAAAGCTATTTGATAATAGAGTTGTAAATCTTCTGCTGCGATCTGTTGGCATAATTCAAGCGCAACTTCAGCTAATGATTGACGATAGCTGGGGATTTTTTGGGCGATAGCCAAGTCATGCAAGGCATGGATTAATTCTGCCAAAACTGGCTCAAAATCGGCATTAAATTGTGCAAAAGTTTCAGCAATTTTGAAAACCAGTTCATCATTTTGCGCTATCAAGGCACTTATAAGCTCCCAAATCGGCGCCCGATCGATGGTGCCAAGCATTTGTCGAACAGAGTATTCTGATACTTCTCCGCCGCCATGAGCAATAGCCTGATCTAGCAAACTCATGCCATCACGCATACTGCCTTCCGCTGAACTGGCTATTAGATTCAATCCGGCTTGCTCAAATTTTATCTTTTCCTGTTCTAGTACAAAAGCCAAATGGAGACTTATTTCCTCTTCTGTCATATGTCGTAAATGAAACTGCAGGCATCTGGACAATACTGTCACCGGCAATTTTTGTGGATCTGTGGTCGCTAACAGAAAAATAACATGGGGTGGCGGTTCTTCGAGCGTCTTTAACAGTGCATTGAAAGAATGCGTCGACAACATATGAACTTCATCTATCAAATAAACCTTGTAACGACCTTCTGTGGGTCTATATTGAACATTTTCCAAAAGTTCACGGGTATCATCAATACGAGTTCGAGATGCCGCATCAACTTCGATAAGATCGACAAATCGCCCTTCCGATATTGCGGTACAGGCCGCACATTGACCACAGGGATTAGAAGAGACGCCATCCAGACAATTCAGGCATTTAGATAAAATACGCGCGATAGTTGTCTTTCCAACACCGCGAGTTCCGGTGAAAAGATATGCATGATGCAAGCGATCCATATCCAATGCAGATATTAATGCTTTTTTAACATGCACCTGCCCGACCAACTCATGGAAGTTTGCAGGCCGCCATTTGCGTGCCAGAACCTGGTAACTCATGTCTTT
This sequence comes from uncultured Enterobacterales bacterium, assembly GCA_964555895.1. Lineage (GTDB taxonomy): Bacteria > Pseudomonadota > Gammaproteobacteria > Enterobacterales > DRNA01. The sequence goes on along the minus strand of CAZKUH010000509.1, from coordinate 1,083 downwards.
GTTTTATCTCACGGTAAACTGAAGGCAATAATATCATGCTATGAACGCCTTGGCATCCAAAACAAACATCAAAACCAATCCTTCAGTACTTCATTATCAATTAATGTCATCCACCTTTAACCTGATAATACTTTATACCCTTTCTACTAATAAGGGCTATGACATCGAGCAGGGACAGTTCCAGATTATCTCAGCTGCAATTCTCTTCATTCAAGGATTAGAGACATTCATGGAAATAATATGATTTTGAGATGTAGTATTTGACTGGCGTTCCGCGCTTAAGCATAAACTTTCATTAAAATTACTGTTCTTTCTTGTTTTTTTGAGGTAATTGATCCATCATACGCGCGCAAACCATTATGGTGACTCCATCGGTCCCCATGCAATGATAGGTCACGAACTCCGCCAGGCCCGGAAGGGAGCAACGGTAGTGACTGAATCATGTGTGTGGTCAGGCTGCTGGAGTCGCCTCCATCATCATCTCTGTTCAATTCTTTTTGTCTGTCGTTGCTCGGGTCAAATCGTTTGAACCTATGCGATGAACCGATGCTAACCGATGCAGACATCCACTTGTTTTTGTTTGATCAGAAACGGATGCATGCAAATTACTGGCGATGAATTCATCAGCTCACATCTTACTAGACAACATTATTTTACAAATTCTGTTTAGCATTTCTTGTAAAATAATTTTTGCTAATTATACTATTACAAGTTTCCTCTAAAATCCTCTCTATGAGATTGCAACCTCTAAAGAGATGATATTTTCGATTCACCGGATACCCTATGAACCATTTGCTATTAGAACGTTCTCTAGAACCCCCTTTTCCTTCAAGATTTGAGGTTGGTTATTTTGCTATGGGTTGTTTCTGGGGGGCCGAACAGTTGTTTTGGTCTGAAAAGGGCATTTATGTCACTGCTGTGGGATATTCTGGAGGGCATTTGGAATCACCGACTTACCCAGCGGTCTGTAAGGGGAAAACCGGGCATGCTGAGACTGTAAAAGTGGTATTTGACCCGACACTTATTCATTACACGCAATTATAAAAAATTTTTGGTCAATGTAATAACCTAATCCAAATCCAT
>CAZKUH010000508.1:0-2254 GCA_964555895.1 uncultured Enterobacterales bacterium | reverse complement strand
ATTTATAGCTGGAGCGGTAAATCTGCGTGGTGCGGTAGTGCCGGTGATAAATTTAGCCATCAAATTTGGCATGGATGTAAAAAAGATAAGTCGTCAAAGTTGTATTGTCATCATGGAAATCCCTCTGGATGATGAACTGGTGGTCATGGGTATACTGGTAGATAAAGTGTTACAAGTGCTGGATATCCCTGATGAGGATATTGAACCAGCACCAACATTTGGCGCCCAGATCAAAACTGAATTTATTCAGGGCATGGGTCGCATCGGTGAGAAATTCAATATTATATTGTCGATTAATGATGTGTTATCGGTGGATGAAATATCGGTTGTTGGGTGCGTTCAGGAAAATGAATCAATCGCTGATGTTACTCTATCAGTTGAAGATGTTGATGATAAAAGTGAGGAATAAAATGGCCTCAATTGTACCCGATGTCATGTTCGAACAACGAGATATCTCCGACGATGCATTTAGGAATATTCAGGAATTGATATACAAAATAGCCGGGATCAGCTTGTCAGAGGCAAAAAAAACCTTGGTTGTAGGGCGATTAAATAAAAGACTTCGAGAACTGGGATTAAAAGATTTCGAAAATTATTATGATTTTTTGATGAGTAAAAATCCGGGTAGTAAGGAGGAATTACAACTATTTGTTGATTCATTAACCACCAACGAGACATATTTTTTTCGCGAACAAATGCATTTTGATTTCCTGGTTAAATCAATTTTGCCGCATTATCAGAATAACCAGCAACTATCAATCTGGAGTGCGGCAAGTTCATCTGGTGAAGAAGGTTATACACTTTGTATGTTATTAGCGGAGTATCTTGGCATCGACAAAAATTGGCGAGTTTTGGGCACTGATATATCTTGCAAAATATTATCAGATGCAAGACGTGGCGTTTACAATGAGCAACGCGTGCGATTGGTGCCAGCGAGCTATCGACATAAATATCTACTTAAGGGAACAGGCTCCCAAAAAAATAATGTAGCAGTGGTGCCAGAATTAAAAAAACACATTCGGTTTGAGTCTTTTAATTTGGTTGATAATATAAAAAATGGTGAAAAATTTGATGTGATTTTTTGTCGAAATGTTCTTATTTATTTTGATCGTAAAACCAAAGGTAAGGTGATAAATCAACTTTGCCAAAACTTAAAGCCGGGAGGTTATTTAATCTCCGGGCGTTCAGAATCTCTGCATTCTTTAACACATAATTTAACTTCAATCATGCCATCTATATATCAAAATGTGCTGGCGGAAAAGGGAAACAGTATTTATGGCTAAAAGAAAGATAAAAGTGATTGTGGTTGATGATTCTGCACTGGTACGTAAAGTTATGACGGAAGTGTTAACCAGTGATGGAGGAATTGAAGTGATCGCCCAAGCCAACGATCCTATTTTCGCCATGGCAAAAATGCAGCAAGAAATGCCTGATGTGATCACCTTGGATATCGAGATGCCACGCATGGACGGCATCACTTTCCTTAAAAAAATAATGTCAGAAAATCCTTTGCCAGTGGTGATTTGTTCGAGTTTAACCAGTACCAATGCCCGCACCACAGTCGATGCTATTCGGGGTGGGGCTGTTGAAATTATTACCAAACCGCAATTTGGCGTTAAGGGTTTTCTGCAGGATTCAGCTATACAAATTATTGATGCCGTAAAAGCAGCATCAATGGCAAAAATTAAAAAAAGATCAGCCAAACCGCTGGTAGTAAAGGAGAAATTAAATGCTGACAGTATGCTGGCAAAACTCCCTAGGACTGCCTCAAAAGCGATGGCTGAAACCACTCAAAAAGTTTTGGCCATTGGCGCTTCTACCGGTGGTACTCAGGCCTTGAGAAAGGTGCTTGAGGCCATGCCAGCTATCTCTCCTGGCATGGTGATTGTGCAACATATGCCAGAAAAATTCACCACTTCTTTCGCTCAACATTTAAATGAATTGAGTCCGATGGAAGTCAGAGAGGCTCATCATGGCGACAAGTTATTGCCAGGGTTGGTTTTACTGGCTCCCGGCGGTAAACATATGATCTTAAAACGAAGTGGTGCAGTTTATCACGTGGATGTTCTTGACGGTCCTTTAGTCAGTAGGCACCGCCCTTCGGTTGACGTGATGTTTCGTTCTGTCGCGCGTTATGCCGGCAGTAATGCGGTAGCCTGTTTGATGACCGGAATGGGTGATGATGGTGCTGATGGCCTCAAAGAAATTCTGGATTCTGGTGGACGTACTTTTGCCCAGGACGAAGAAAGTTGTG
>CAZKUH010000507.1:0-2260 GCA_964555895.1 uncultured Enterobacterales bacterium | reverse complement strand
TGAGTGATTTTCTACAATGTAAGAATCGTTTTAAAGGAGCTGTGATAGCAATAGGCTCTAATCAAATTCGAAGATCTGTCGCTGAGAAGCTACAAAAATATAAAGTTAAAATGCTAACATTGATTCACTCAAAATCACATGTTAGTAAGTATGCCACTATTGGAGCTGGTACTGTTGTATTGGCCGGTGCAATAATTAATTCTTTTGCTAATGTAGGGAACAATGTAATCATAAATACACTTTCTATTGTTGAACATGACTGTAAAATTGGTGACTATGTTCATTTGAGTCCGGGTGTATGTTTGTCTGGAAGTTGCTGCGTTAGTGAATTAACATGGTTAGGGGCTGGAACGTCTGTAAAACAAGGTACTAAAATCGGTTCCAATACCACGATAGGTGCCGGATCAGTCGTAATAAAAAACATTCCAAATAATGTAATTGCGTATGGTGTTCCAGCTGATATCAAGCTCTCTAGGTGATCTTATGACTCTCTCTTTTCATTCCTGGCCTAATTTTTCTCATGAAGAAGCCGATGCCGTTTCTAAAGTAATACTATCCAACAAAGTTAACTATTGGACAGGAAATGAATGCCGTTTGTTTGAAGAAGAGTTTGCTTCATTTGCAGAAACAAAATATGCGGTCGCATTAGCGAACGGAACAGTTGCACTTGATGTTGCTTTACACGCTTTAAATATTGGGTTACATAATGGGGGGCAAAAATCAGATGAAGTTATTGTTACACCAAGAACTTTTTTGGCCTCTGTTTCTTGTGTTGTCAATGCTGGAGCTGTTCCAGTCTTTGCCGATGTTGACTCAATGACTCAAAACATTGAATCGCATACTATAGAAAAAGTTTTATCACCTAACACAAAAGCAGTTATTGTTGTCCATCTGGCTGGTATGCCTGCAGACATGCAACCTATACTGGAGTTAGCTAAATGTCATTCAATTTATGTGATTGAGGACTGTGCCCAAGCTCATGGAGCCAGATATCGTGGCCAATCCGTTGGCTCTATTGGTGACATAGGTTGCTGGTCTTTTTGTCAAGACAAAATCATGACCACCGGAGGTGAAGGTGGCATGGTTACAACAAACGATGAAACAATTTGGAAAAAAATATGGGCGTTTAAAGATCATGGTAAATCGTGGGATGCTGTATACAATAAGCAACATAAGCCGGGTTTTAGATGGGTGCATGACAGCTTTGGCAGTAATTTCAGGTTAACCGAAATGCAATCTGCTATTGGTAGAATCCAATTAAAAAAGATGCCGGAATGGATTGTTTCTCGTCAACGAAATGCAAGCAAAATAGATGGTATTGCTGCAAAATTCAGAGTGGTTCGCACGGTTTTAATACCAGACTATATTCAGCATGCAGAATATAAACATTATCTTTTTGTGAATGAAGAATATTTAGCCGATGGATGGACAAGAGACCGTATTATTGAAGAAATAGTTCAACTTGGAGTTCCTTGTTATCAGGGAAGTTGTTCGGAAGTTTATTTGGAAAAAGCATTTGAAAAGACTAATTTTATACCTGAAATCAGATTGAAAAATGCAAAACTTCTTGGAGAGACCAGTTTAATGTTTCTTGTTCATCCCACTTTGACACAAGAAGATATTAATAATACGTGTGATGTCATTTCAAAAGTCTTGTCATTAGCATCTGCAGAATAAATTGTTATGTAGAACATGATATCTATCACGAATTACCTGACAATCATTTCATTAATTCCTTGCTAAATTTTTATCAATTCATCAAGGTTTATTTTAAAATACCAGCAGCAGCTTGACAGATACACTTTCTGAATTTATGAGAAATATTTAATGAAATTAACACACCTAAAGCAACTTGAAGCTGAAAGTATTTATATCTTCCGCGAAGTTGTCGCTGAATTTGATAATCCAGTGATGTTATATTCCATAGGCAAAGATTCTTCTGTTTTATTGCACCTTGCGAGGAAAGCATTCTACCCTGGTCGATTGCCATTTCCTCTGTTACATGTAGATACTGGTTGGAAATTTAAAGAGATGATTGCGTTTCGTGATCGTATCGCTAAAAAATACCATTTTGAACTGCTGGTGCATTCAAATCCCGATGGTTTGGCAATGAATATGAACCCTTTTGTACACGGATCTGCAAAACACACAGATATTATGAAAACTCAAGGTCTGAAGCAGGCGCTAAATCATTACGGTTTTGATGCAGCCTTTGGTGGTGCTCGCAGGGATGAAGAGAAAACTAGGGCGAAAGAAAGGG
>CAZKUH010000506.1:0-2260 GCA_964555895.1 uncultured Enterobacterales bacterium | reverse complement strand
TCAGATAGGTCTGAAAAATGCCGATGGGGGGTTTCAAGGGGCAAGAAATAGTAAGTTTCTGGTCAATAGACAAAGTGCAATTTTTAATAAAATAAAAAATGATAAAAAGAACGTGGAGACAGATTTTGCCTTGAATAAAGCGTTGACTTCAAAATGGATAATAGCGACTGAACTGGTTGAAACACAAAATATTTATGCCCGTTATGCTGCCTTCATAGCACCCGAATGGTCCATGGAAGTGGTTGCTGATTTGATTAAAACCCGCTATTTTGATCCCTTTTGGAGTCAACGATCCGGCTGTAGTAAAGTCTATATACAACAGACGCTTTTTGGTTTGATGCTGATAGCAAAAAAAGCTATCAATTATCAGCAAATTAATGAAGCAGAAAGTCGTCAGTTATTTATTGAACAGGGAATTTTTGCCAGAAAAATAAATACTCGAATTCCTCAAATTCATTTTTTTTGGAATGCTTATGATGAAATAGTCGCAGAGGAGAACAAGCTGAGAAAACGTGAACTGTTGTTACCTGATTCGGAGATAATTGAAATTTTGCACGGTCGTATTCCTGCCGCTATTTATTCAAGCAAACAATTAGAACAATGGTACAAAACAGCGGATACTGCGGCACGGCAAAAATTACAAATTACCGCAGACATGTTGTTGAAATCAAAGGTGATAGAATCACCAAAACTTCCAGATATATTTGAATTAGCACACTTTCAGCTACCGTTAACTTACCAGTTTGAACCAGGATCTGAAGACGATGGTATCAGCATCATCATACCTGCCAGCTTATTGAACCGTTTTAATGAAGCCGATTTTGAGTATCTTATTCCCGCCTTTTTAGAAGAAAAAATTGCTTGTTTGCTCAAGGGGTTGCCCAAACGGTTACGAAAAAACTTTGTTCCGGTGCCCAACTATGCCAAAGTACTTATCGAGCGTATCAAGCCACGGGAAGAACGATTGATCCCCGCGATTATTTCTCATCTTAAAGCAATCACAGGTTATCAACTGGTCAAGGACGATTTTAACAGCGAGAATTTACCTGACTACCTGCGAATGAATTTCAAAGTCGTCGATAATGATTTAAATGTGCTTGCTAAAGCACGAGATTTAACGCTGTTGCAGCATCAGGCAAAGCGTGGACAATGGGCAACCGATAAATCAGAAAGTGACTTTGAAAATTCGCCATTACCGGATACTTCGTTATCTTATTGGCCAGAACACATACCACCTGCACAAATAGAAGTGACGCATGCTGGCGTTAAGGTCATTACCTACACGGCCTTAACGCGTGAGGGTGATGTTGTTTTGTGGCGCAGCTATACCACCAGCGAGGAAGCACATTTTCATCAATCCTCAGCCGTAGTCGGGTTAATGCTAAAAAATATCACGCAACAGATAAAATTTGCAGAAAAAACTATCATAAACAAAACGAATTTAGCGTTACTTTATTCTTCTCTCGGTAACCGAACACGTTTATTAAAAAATATGAGTGAATTTGTCGTAAAAAAAATTATTGCGTCGAATATTATTGACGATAAACAAACTTTCGAAAAATATTTGACCATTATCAAAGGCCAATTTGTCGATGTTCTATCAGAACTGACTCTAACTTTAACCGATGTTCTCGGCCAATTTGTCGCCATTAAAAAAACGCTTAAAAATAATTTTTCTGTTGCGGCCATGGCCAGTTATCAACATATATCGGCACAACTGGACAATCTTTTTTACGCAGATTTCATGTTGAATGTTACTGACTATCAGTTTCAACAATACCGCAGATACCTAAACGCTTTCTCAGGCCGGTTAAATAAATTACCGCATTCTGCCAATAAAGAGCGAGCGGCTATTGAAGATTTAAATTTATGGTTGGAGAAAATTGATGTGCTAGGCGCAAATTTTCAACCTTGGGAGCAATTGTATCCTGATTGGCAACATTTAAAAATGATGCTGAATGAATGGTCTATTTCTCTTTTTACGCAAGAATTAGGTACACTCTGGCCGGTTTCTGCACAACGTTTGGCTAAGTCCTACGAAAAGTTAACTGGACAAAAATAATGCGTTAATGTGCTCTTCGAAGAAGGGCCGACTCTGGATAAATGCCGGTTGTATCGTATTCGAGGCGAATTCAGCTGGTTTGATGTCTGCTATTATTCGTCCGCAGGTTATAACCCGACAATTTTTATGAAAAATCAGTATAAAAACCCATTTATTTTTAATGCAACTAACACATTGATATAAAAAGAAAATATTTGC
>CAZKUH010000505.1:0-2261 GCA_964555895.1 uncultured Enterobacterales bacterium | reverse complement strand
AAAATTCTTTACTGTTTTTAAATATTTTTTTAGCAAGCTCGTCTCGATCCTGCCCCCTTAAATCTGCCAGTTTCTGCAAAATAATAGATAAAAATGCCGGTTCGTTTCGACGCCCAATCGGCTTCAGTTCTTTGCTTTGCTGTAGCTTTACTCGTGGTAATAGATAAGGTGCATCCGTTTCGATCATTATTCTAGCCTCTGGTATACTCAAAACGGCTTGCTGTAATGCCACTCCGCGCTTTTCATCACAAAGCCAGCCTGTTATACCGATATAACAATCCATTTCCAGATAATCGTCCAGCTCTTTTTTACCATCCGTGAAACAGTGCACCACAATTCGACCTAAATCTGCACGATAAGTTTTTAACATTGAACAAAATTCTTTATGTGCATCTCTTTGATGCAAAAATAGCGGTGTACCTGTCTCACATGCGAGTTCAAGTTGCGCTTTAAAAACAGCGAGTTGTTTGTCCTTGGGAGAATAATTACGGTTAAAATCCAGGCCGCATTCACCAAGCGCCTTCACTTTCTCATGTTGCAGCAATTTCTTAAATTGTTTTAAATCATTTTCTGCAAAATCCTTGGCATGGTGGGGGTGGCAGCCACAAGTTGAAAATAATTGATATTGTTGATTGTTGCACAAAGCAAGAGCTGCCTGGCTTTCCCTAAGGTTAGTTCCGGTGATGATGATTTTACTCACGCCAGCCTGCTTGGCCCTAAGCAACACAGTCTGGTAATCATTGACAAACGTCGGATTCGTCAGGTTTGCACCAATGTCGATCATATCACTCACTGGCGAATATTATTTTATACGTTTGACAGAGATCCGGGTATTTAATCCTTCAATTTTCAAGCGGAAGGAACCAAATATTCCTTTACGAATAGTAACAACTGGATCCGTTGCTTTATGGTAAACCCGTCCAGCAGCAGATTGCTGCCAAACCTGACCATTATTTAATTTAAAAATTGTTTTACCCGACCAACCAGTAAATTCCCCATTAATTCTGGAACGAATTTCTTGTTGTTCTGCCGATGCTATTTTTTTCTCCAAACCAAAAGTAGAAATAGTTGTTTGCTTGATTGTTTTTCTCTCTGCTGCAATCTTGTCTTTCTGCTGCTTCTGGGGGATTTTCTCAGTTAAGATTGTATCTGTATTTATACCTTTTACAACTCGATCGAAACAGGCCAGGCGTTTTAAATCACTGTGAATTTTTGCGCATGATTTGATTGAAATAACTGGCTCCATAGCTAACAAGCCTGTAGTAAAAATAGTTGCTAAAAATATCAGTATGACGTTGTTGTTATTTTTCATCAAATGGTTCATATTCTGAATGCCCTCTGGTTCCTGGTTTTATCCAACGCGAAAAAAATAATCCGGTTTCATATAACAGCCACATAGGGATGGCTAAAACGGTTTGAGAAATAACATCTGGCGGTGTTAACAACATGCCAACAACAAACACGCCCAGAATAACATACGGTCTTTTTTTGCTCAGCGTTTCTCTTGTTGTTATACCTGACCAAATAAGCAATACAGTGGCAATCGGTATTTCAAAAGCCAAGCCAAAAGCGAAAAATATAGTCAAACTAAAATCCAGATAATTATTAATATCTGTCATTACTGTAACACCTTCAGGTGCCGTGCCAATAAAAAAAGGTAGCGCAAGCGGAAACAAAACGAAATAGGCAAAAGCCACTCCGCCATAGAATAAAAACACACTGGAAAATAATAACGGTGCCGCCATTCTCTTTTCATGCTTATACAAACCCGGCGCAACAAATTGCCACACTTGATTTAAAATAAAAGGCATTGCCAAGAACACAGATAATACCATGGTTAATTTAAACGGGGCAAAAAATGGAGAAGCAACACCGGTAGCTATCATGGTGCCACCTTCAGGGTAGTTTTTTAATAGCGGTTTGGATAAAAGTTCATAAAGATCATTTGAAAAATAAGCCAGTCCAGCAAAAATAACCACAATAGAAATCACGGCTCTTAACAAACGATCTCTTAATTCTGTTAAATGCCCAATTAAAGAATTTTCTCCATGCGCCCTATTTTCACTCATGATCCGCACGACCTTTTTTTACTTTTTTCTTTGTCTTACTTTTTGCCTTGCTTTTTTTAATAACTTCAGGTGCGGCTATCTTATTTTCTTCTGGAACTTCATTGTCTTCATTTGACACTAAAGTCTCATTGGGATCTTGTGGTTTTTCATCTAAGGAAAAGATATCATCTACCGGCTTATTGAGTTTTTGAC
>CAZKUH010000504.1:0-2283 GCA_964555895.1 uncultured Enterobacterales bacterium | reverse complement strand
GATTTGTATTTCCAAAATATCATTTAACTTAAAACAAATGGGACACTTTATCATTTTTAGGATTTGTCATATCAGAAGAGGAATTCCCCGATTATCATCGTTTATATATGATATTGATTTTATTAACGATACTTTAGGTTTCGGATGTGTTTGGGATAGTGTTAAAGACAGTGGTGATTTAGACTTGCTTTATCGTACAACCGATGGCGGTTAAAATTACAAAAATCACCATTTATAAGTCATCTGCAATAAAACACCTTGATTTAAATCGGGGGAAATATTAAATGACAGATTATCACTAACATTAAAATCATATAAGTGAGCGCCAACATAAGCATCAATAGCACTTATTATATATACACCGAATAAATAAAAAGCATCTTTGTCTCTTAGGTCCCTATAAAATTCTTTTTCCAATTTCAATCTTGATTTATTCGGGTCACTATCGTCAAGTGCTTTCCATTCTTTTTGTGCTGCAAAGAAAGAATCAGATTGAGGAGTGAATTTAGTATTTCCATAATCTTTCCTAGAGTAGTCAAAACTAATCAACCCTTTTTTATCAAATATCAATGCTAAACTTCCAGTTACTTTTGAGGGTGTTTGTAATTTGTAATCTGGAAACACATTTACAACTTGTGGGTCAAGAGCCAATGTAACAGGCCCATTATCATCTCTTACTGTAGATAAATACTGTGTAGTTTCTTCACTAATAGTATACCATGTAGGAGAGTCGTAAGTAATTCCTACTCTTACCATATCATTTAATTTAGCAATACCACCTAGTTGAAAAGAAAAACCATTCCCAATGGTTGAAAGATTGTTTTCAAATCCAACTTCATTAACTAGCGAACCTAAATTTGAATTTTCTTCAAATAAAAAGGTGGAGCGTTTGTAGTTAATAAAGTGAGAATTAAGATTTATACCTAAAAATAAATTGTCTTCATATTGCATAGCTAGATTAACAGTGAACTTGCCATTATAGCCAGTTGAAGCATAGGAGTATTCTTGATTAAAAGACCCAGGAGCAATATTTGACGTGTATAATGTATTTGCATCGTCATTAGTATCAGGTTCAAGAATGAAAGATTCAAAACCCAAAAATGCTTGTTGATTTGCAAATCCAAATAAGTTTCCAATCTCTCTATAAGCATCAGTAATAGATTCGTCTGGAAATGCAGAAATTTCATCGAGACGCAATCCTTGGGCATTCGCTAAAAAATAGCTATCTATAGATGTATTACTAACTCCAGAAGCAAAAAAACGAGTGTCATAGTTTTGTGTTTGTTCATAGGCAAAACCTAAAACAAATTTTCGCCAAGGAGAATCGCTGTTATAATTATTAAAAACAAATGCAGCTCCAGCTTGATTCATTTCAAAGTTAGAATTTGAAGACGAATTAGAGTTATTGAAATATGTTGTTTTATTATCAACATCAAAATTTGATAGTGATAATGATGTATGACTATTATTAAAAATAGCAGATCCAGCAGGATTTAAACTAACAGCAGACATATCTCCGCCTAAGGCTCCAAATGCGCCGCTCATTCCTCTAAAACGAGCAGTTCCTTGAATTTCATCTGAGGCATATCTAACTGCATCAGTAATATCTTGCGCGTAAACTGTAGACATAGATAGAACACCTATGAATAGTAATGTAAACTTTTTCATACCTTAAATTTTTCTTTATCAGTTTTTCAATAAATCAATTATGCCCTCTTTTTGAAGAACTACTTCGCACACTACTTCTTGATGATGAAGATCTAGATCTAGATGAACTTCCAGAACTTCTCATACCAGATGAAGATCTGGAATAGTTTCCGCTACTTCTTGAGTTAGAAGAAGATCTGTTATAGGACCTATTATTTGAACTACTTCTAGGTCTAGTCGTAGTTGTTCTAGGTCTAGTCGTAGTTGTTCTAGGTCTAGTTGTTGTCGTTCTAGGTCTTGAAGATGTAGCGTTCAATCTGGAGCTACTGCGTCTAAGTCGAGAACTATTAGTTACACTACTGCTTGTACTTCGTCTTGATAGTGTACTGTTTAGTGTGTTTCGTCTATTACTTAAGCCACTTATGCTTGAAGTATATACAGATCCTCGACGTCCATTAACATAGGCAACACTGCGTCCCCGATAGTACCCATTATTCCCATAGTAACTGTGTCCATAACCGTAATATCCATGTCCTCCATAATATCCATGACCATAGTAATAAGGATAACCATATCCGAAACCGCCATATCCAAAACCATAATAAAATGGGTCATAAAAACCACCATATCCGAATC
>CAZKUH010000503.1:0-2286 GCA_964555895.1 uncultured Enterobacterales bacterium | reverse complement strand
CCTACTGGCGGTCCACAAGGCTCAGCGTTGAGGCTGTGAAATTTCTACCAAACCAATCAAATAATTTAAACGCAGATAAATACTTTCTAGTTTCTAAAGTGCGCCATGAAAAATAGCCAAAAAGTAAAATAAGAGTTAGCATTTATATAAAAAAAGAAATACTTGATTCCGAAATGATCAACACTAACTAGAGGTGTTAAAAAATGTCAGTTTATTTTAACACCAAATGGTTGGAAGATAGGCTCACTAGCATGGGATGATGAGTGTGAGGGATTTTCATTGGACGATTTGAATAAAGATAGAGGTTAGAAATAATGCTTATAGCTGAGACGAAGAGATTAAGAATAAGACATTTCAATGAAGGCGATGCTGCATTCATTGCTAAATTATTAAATGAAGATGCTTTTATTAAAAATATAGCAGATAAAGGCGTTCGGACTATTCAGGATGCAATTGACTATTTATGTTCAGGGCCAATCAATAGTTATAAACAATTTGGCTATGGATTGAATATGGTTGAATTAATGTCGACAAACCAGCCTGTTGGTATGTGTGGTATTTTAAAAAGAGAGCAATTAGACTTTCCCGATTTAGGTTATGCATTGTTGACTGAGTACTTTTCACAAGGGTATGCAATCGAAGCAGCTCTTGCAGTGTTGAAAAATGCCCATCAGATTCATAATTTAAGTAAAGTACTTGCTGTTATCAACCCTGATAATATTGGTTCGCTCAAGCTCATTGAAAAACTTAACTTTAAGTATATAAAAATGATAAAACTGTATCAAGATAAACCTGAAAATAGATTGATGGAATACACATTTTAGTGGCATCGTCTATCTGGACGGTGTCAGTTTATTAGATCATGTCAAGTCGAATACGTTAAGAAAGTAGTTCTGCTATTATTGTATTGTATTGGTCTCACTCTGACTATGATCTACCATAATGGGTAGGTAAGATTTGAGGATAAATTATGCAAAAACTCAGCAAAGTATTGTCACCTTTTATAAGTCGAGTCGTGACAAATCGCCGGCTTGTATTGGTAAAAAGGCGAGTCTTTAAATTAATGACTAGATTATTTCCGTCTTTGGATGTTGTTATTTTTTACCACCGGTTTAATGATCCTTATTCTTATCTTTTGTTACAGGCTTTAGTCAGTTTTGAGAGCCAATATGCTATCAAAATAAATATTCAATTGTTGCTGCATATCCCTGAAAGCCTCAACCCTGAAAAAGAACGTTCACAACTGTATGCTTTAACCGATGCAGATCGAATGGCACACCGCTATGGTTTTGTATTTCCTAAAAATGCTAAGCAACCTTCGGAAGAAAATTGTTTACTTGCCATCTCGGTATTATTGGCTGATGAAAACCATAAAATGAGTATATCCAATGTGCTTGAAATAACGCAAAACCTATGGGAGCAAACATCAAAGCAGGATAATTTTTCGTTGGCATCTCAATATAGTTCAAGAACTGAGTGCAGCACTAGCAAGCTAAAAAATAAATTGGCCGTCACATTAAAAAAACTACTGGATAAAGGGCATTATATGTCGGCTATGTTATATTATGGTGGCGAATGGTATTGGGGAATCGATCGTTTTGGTTATCTGGTTTCACGACTTACCCAAGACACTGCATCTTATGTATCATACCCGGATATCAAGACCCCCTATCTTTCCAGAAAAAATAAAAAACCAGTTGAAGTTATTGATTTTTATTTTTCATTTCGTAGTCCCTACTCCTACTTGGCCGCGGTAAAATTGTTCCGCTTAACAGCGCATTATTCTCTCGAAATTAATATTTTACCAGTGAAGCCAATGGTCATGCGAGGTTTAAAAGTACCCAAAATAAAAAGGCTGTATATTGTCAGAGACGCCAAAAGAGAAGCCGATCGCCATAAGATTCCATTTGGAAATATTTATGATCCCTTGGGCGGTGGGGTGGAGCGGTGTCATGCGCTATTCCTCTATGCTCAGAAACAAAATAAAGCCAAAGAATTTATCCTTTCTGTGACAACCGGCATCTGGTCTGAAGGCGCAGACGTTTGCAATGATAAAGTGTTGGCAAAACTACTAGCGCGCGCTGGACTGGATTGGGGACAGGCAGAATCATATTTACAAAACACACAATGGCATAAAGCAGTTGAAGCGAACCAGCTTTCTCTGCATAGTCTTGGTTTATGGGGCGTGCCGAGTTTCAGTTATAACAATCTGAACTTTTGGGGACAGGACAGGATTTGGCTTATCGAAGACAGTCTCACGCATCAAGTTTGAAGATTTATATCTAT
>CAZKUH010000502.1:0-2288 GCA_964555895.1 uncultured Enterobacterales bacterium | reverse complement strand
ATTTTATAAGCGCAACGTCTGGCACCTTGAATTTGATGTTCTATGCGTTCGATCTCGGCGAGGTTTTTAAACAAGGCTTGAAACATCTGCAGTTCCGAACGACAAAAGCTCTGGCATTTTTGCGCCGCAGCACAGATGGGGCAGTGATTTTCAATGAATAAATAATCGACCCCGTCATTTTCTATGCAGGCCATATAGCCTTCGTCTGTGCGAATATTGGCCAATGCTTGCAGTTTATCGGACAAACAAGCAAATTTTGCCAGACGTTTTTCATATTTGTTGAAGGTTGCGGTTTCTCTAACAGCAATTAATTTTTCCAGGCCCGTTGCCCCAAATATTTGTTCAATAGAATCAATAAGCTCCAGGGTGAGATCTGCATGTCGTTGAGGAAAATGAGATTGCCCATTTTGGGTCAGCAACCAGTAACGTTTAGGACGACCTTTGCTGGCTGTCTTCAGGTAACTGGTGACTTCTTTGTTATGAGTGTGTCGCAGTAAATGTTGTCTGGCACCCATACTGGTTAAACCCAGTGCGGCTGAAATTTTTACAGCCGTCATAGCGCCATGGGTTTTTAACAGATAGAGGATTTTATATTGCGTACTGCGGTTATCGCTTAACCCGCTTATCTTTTTAAGAGGACGTGTCGACATACATTTCGCCTAATATATAAACAATTATATTTACATGCTAGGCGAGAGTTATGTATAAGTAAAGTTTTTTGTTTATTTAATGGATAGCTTATTTCCTACATGGACAAAGGTATTTTCAACTTGGTTGTTCGGCCGTTGTCGTTTAAAATCTACCTATTGTTAAGCAGAATAAGAGGCATACATGTGCTTGATGCAAAATTAATTGATGAGCTGGCGACAAAACTATCTCAAGCCATACCGCCTGGACTTAAAGCGGCGAAAACTGAAACAGAGCAGCAATTAAAAGCCCTGCTGCAAACGGTGTTGGCCAAACTGGATGTTGTGACACGTGATGAGTTTGATGCGCAGGTTCGTGTGCTTGCCCGTACCAGAGAAAAGCTGGAAAAATTACAAAGGATAGTTGCAGAAATGGAACAGCAAGATAAAACCAAGTCGTCAGTTTGAGCAAGTTACCATGGAAAAATCAGCGTGCGTGTTCTTGAGCCACGCTGAGATATTTACCGGAGGAATTCCTCTCTAAACAAGGAAGTTTAATCATGAACCTAGCCCTGATTAATAGTCGCGCCGTCGTTGGCATTCGTGCCCCGGCGGTGACTGTAGAAACGCATCTTTCAAATGGTCTGCCTTCATTGAATATAGTGGGGCTTCCTGAGGCCGCTGTTAGAGAAAGCAAGGATCGGGTCAGAAGTGCCTTACTCAATACTCATTTTGAATTTCCTCCCAGGCGAATTACCATTAATTTGGCTCCAGCAGACTTGCCCAAAGATGGCGGGCGTTTTGATTTACCCATCGCCATTAGCGTTTTAGCCGCATCGGGACAACTGCCGGATAAAGACCTGGACAGCTATGAATTTGTAGGGGAACTGGCTTTATCAGGTGAAATAAGGCCGGTCAAAGGTGTGTTACCGCAAGCCATTGCCGCTAGGAAAGCAAATAAAATCCTGGTTCTACCGGTAGAAAATGTGCAAGAGGCAAAAATGGTTAAAGGTTTGGATTTAGTACCGGCAAGGCACTTATTGTTGCTTTGTGAGCAGCTTCGTGGACAAAAACCTTTGTCTTTTGCCGGTGAGAGAGATGAAAAAGCAGAGATGACAGCTGTTAAGAAGATTGAAAGTGAAAAAATTATCAAACAGTGTGGCGATATTGCTGAGGTCAAAGGCCAACATCAAGCCAAACGGGCATTGGAAATTGCTGCAGCGGGGTTCCATAATTTAATTTTTCTGGGGCCGCCGGGAACCGGAAAAACCATGCTCGCTTCCAGGCTGCCCGGAATTTTGCCGGCAATGTCTGATGAAGAAGCACTGGAAGCTGCAGCCATTGCCTCGGTTGCCGGAAAGGAGCCGCATTTATCGAATTGGCATTCCCGACCTTTTAGATCACCCCATCATACCTCTTCGGCTGTTGCCTTGGTTGGTGGCGGTAGTCAGCCCCGGCCTGGAGAAGTTTCTCTTTGTCATCGCGGGGTACTATTTCTTGATGAATTGCCGGAGTTCGATAGAAAGGTGCTCGAAGTGCTGAGGGAGCCGTTAGAATCTGGTGTGGTGACCATATCGCGTGCCGCCAGACAGGAATCATTTCCAGCCTCTTTTCAACTGATTGCCGCTATGAATCCCTGCCCTTGTGGTAATTTTGGCTCGC
>CAZKUH010000501.1:0-2291 GCA_964555895.1 uncultured Enterobacterales bacterium | reverse complement strand
CCGAAGCCAGTAAAATGGTACAACATATTGCCCAAGAAGATAAAAGTTGTGAAGAAATTATTCGTTTGGCTTTGCAGGGTAAAATTAAATAGCGTTAAAAAGTAGAGTAAACACTAGCGCAACCATGAATTTTTAGATTGCATACAAATTACCAAAAGGAAATAACAGGTAGCAATGGCAAAGAAAAACATTACAAAAGAAAAACCCATCGAAGAAACGCTTTGGCAGTCGTGCGATAAATTAAGAGGTTCGGTTGAACCTGCTGAATATAAGCATGTTGTGTTAGGACTTATATTTCTAAAATTTGCCAGTGATAAGTTTGAACAACGCAAAAAAGAACTTATCGCGGATGGAAAAGAAAAATATGTAGAGATGAAGGATTTCTACACCATGAAAAACGTTTTCTTTCTTGAGGATATTTCTCGTTGGAGCACTATCATTAAAAATGCCAAGCAAAATGATATTGCCTTAAAAATTGATACCGCACTCAATACGATTGAGAAAGACAATCCTTCCTTAAAGGGAGCATTGCCTGATAATTACTTTTCACGGCTTGCCTTAGATAAAACCAAACTAGCTTCATTATTAGACACCATTAATGGTATTAATACCCTCAAAGACAATGGGCAGGATATTATTGGGCGTGTTTATGAATATTTTTTAGGTAAATTTGCCTTAAAAGAAAGCAGTGGTAAGGGTAAAGGCGAATTCTATACACCCAAAACAATTGTAAACCTGATTGCTGAACTCATCGAACCCTACAAAGGCATCATTTATGACCCTTGTTGTGGTACGGGTGGAATGTTTGTGCAATCTATCAAGTTTATTGAAAACCATCAGGGAACAAAAAAAGAGGTTTCCATTTACGGGCAAGAAAACACGCCAACTACTTATAAATTGGCAAAAATGAATCTTGCCATTCGGGGCATTTCCGCAAACCTTGGCGAAAAGCACGCCGATACCTTTGCCAATGACCAACACAAAGACCTAAAAGCCGATTACATCATGGCAAACCCACCTTTTAACTTAAAAGACTGGCGAGGCGAAAACGAACTATTGGATGACCCAAGATGGATGGGTTATGAAGTACCACCAAAAAGTAATGCCAATTATGGTTGGATTCTCAATATGGTGTCCAAGCTTTCTGAAAATGGCGTGGCAGGTTTTATCCTTGCCAATGGTGCTTTGTCGGGCGGCGGTGAAGAATACAAAATTCGTAGAAAACTAATTGAAAATAATCTGGTTGAAGCCATTATTATCATTCCAAGAAATACCTTTTACACCACCGATATTAGCGTAACGCTGTGGATTCTGAACAAAAACAAAAAGGGTAGAGACGCACGGCCGTGCGTCTCTACCTGATTGAAGAAAAAGAATCGCAAAAGCAATTAATGAATGCTTTTAAAATTCTTGGATACAAGTTATGAGTAAGAAAAATAAAATTATTACTATTTATGAGCAATCTGTAAGAATCCAAAAGGACGATTATATTTCATTAACAGATATTGCACGCTTTAAAAAAACTGATCGAACGGATGATTTGATTCGTAATTGGTTGAGAAATAGAAATACCGTCGAATATCTTGGTATTTGGGAGAGGCTTAATAATCCTGCTTTTAAACCCGTCGAATTCGACGGGTTTAGAAAAGAGGCTGGTTTGAACAGCTTTACACTCACGCCTAAACAGTGGATAGAAAAAACTGGGGCGATTGGTATTACCTCAAAAGCTGGGCGATATGGCGGAACTTATGCACATAAGGATATTGCTTTTGAATTTGCGACTTGGATCTCAACGGAATTTAAGCTTTATCTCATTAAAGAGTTTCAGCGCTTAAAAGAAGATGAACAAAAACAACTTGGTTGGGATATAAAACGCAATCTCACCAAAATCAATTACCGCATACATACCGATGCCATAAAAGAAAACCTGATTCCTCAACATTTAGGTAAAAAACAAATCATCCCCGATATAAAAATACAACAAGCCATCGTTACTATTTACCATACCTTAGAAACTCGCAAGCGAATCGATGAGCAGTTAAAAGCCAGCATTAAACCACTTTGTCCTGTTTTGATGCGTGGGGTTGTGGAGGAAATGGGATTATGAGTGATAAATACCAAAATAAATATAGAGTTAAATCACACAGAATGCCCAGTTGGGATTATTCCAGTAACGTTTTGTATTTTTTAACCATTGTCACACAAAATCGTGTTGTGATGTTGGGTGAGGTTAATAGAGCGGATGTGCACTCGGCTGAACATCAGGTACCTGAAGATATCTAGTAAGCTGT
>CAZKUH010000500.1:0-2299 GCA_964555895.1 uncultured Enterobacterales bacterium | reverse complement strand
TGAGTAATCGGGATTGCGGACAGGTGCTTTGGTCGCAGCTGAAAAATAATCATAAAATCAAAATTTTTTGCCCTGCCAGAGTCTCCGGACTGCTTGACCATAGCCAGCATAACCGTAACATTAAAACGATCAGGGTGGATTTTGGCGAGGGCAAAATTGAATTAAACGCCACCTTAATCGTTGCCGCAGACGGGGCTTTTTCAAAAGTTCGAGATATGGCAGGGATTACCTATAAAACTGAGAAATATGATCAGGCGGCCATTATCGCTAATATACAAACCCAACAACCGCATCAAGGACTGGCTATTGAGCGTTTTACCGCCAATGGACCGTTGGCGTTATTACCGCTTCAGGATCGCTGGTCGATGGTATGGATGGTTGCGGCAGAAGAAAAAGAAAAAATGCTGGCGCTGGACGATGAAGAAATTCGTCGGAGGCTACAAGTTATTTTAGGTTATCGTTTAGGCAAAATCTTAAAAATTGGCAAAAGAGAGGGTTACCCGTTGCAACTTCTTTCACTGCCACAGTTATTTAAAAATCGAGTGGTTACTGTGGGTAATGCCGCGCATAGTGTACACCCGGTCTCTGGCCAGGGGTTTAATTTAGGGTTGCGGGATATTGCCTGGCTGGCAGAAATTTTACTGGGGGCGCAAATACAAAATCAAGATCCCGGTGACGATAATATACTCGAAAAATACCAACAACAAAGACAACAAGATATAGACAGGACATTAACCGTGACGGATACCCTGGCCAGACTTTTTGCCAATGAAAACAGCCTGCTAACTTTATCCAGAAACTGTCTGTTAGCCGGGTTAACTATTTTACCCGCAGTCGATCACTGGCTTTCCGATACGGCTATGGGTTTGCAGCCCCCATTGCCCAAGTTGGCTTGTGGCCTTTCTATGGAGGCGATTGCAGATGACTACCACTGCGATTGAAAATACCGATATTATCATCGTTGGTGGCGGCATGGTGGGGTTGTCCATCGCGCTAGCTTTGAATAAAAGTGGTTATCAGGTTACGCTGGTGGAATCGGCTAGTATTGCAGATGATTTTTCATTTCCAACCCAAAGTCGAGTTTCTGCAATAACGCGAGCCAGCGAAAACTGGTTAAAATCTTTAGCTGCTTGGCAGCAAATTCCACAGCAACGTCTGTCGGCATATAGACAAATGAAAGTGTGGCAACAACAGGGTGAAGGGATACTCGAATTTCAGGCCAGCGATGTGGCAGAAGCAGATTTGGGGCACATTGTAGAAAACAAAGTTATTACGACAGCTTTAAAACGGGTGATTAAGGCAACGGTCAGCGATGCTAAAATGACTTTGTTTGAAAAAAAATCTGCCAGTAACCTTATTATTGACAGTGATATGGTCTGTTTAACGCTGGTGGATGGGCGACGGCTCCAGGGCCGGTTAATCATTGCAGCAGATGGATCACGATCCTGGGTCAGGCAACAATTAAATATACCTGTTAACAGAAATTCCTATGCGCAACAGGCCATAGTCGCTTTGATTGAATCAGAAAAGAATCACCAAAAAACGGCATGGCAACGTTTTCTGACAACGGGACCGCTAGCTTTTTTACCGATGAAGCAAAAGAATTTACATTCGATTGTATGGACCGTTTCCGAGGATATCGCCAGAGAATTAATGGCCGCGGATGAAAGTGAATTTTTAACACAGTTAAACGCAGCGATTGAGGCTAGATTTGGTCAATTAAAATTAATGTCGCCACGGGCTGATTTTCCGCTCATAGCAACCCATGCCAGATCTTACACCAGACATCGTACTGTTTTGGTCGGTGATGCTGCTCACAGTATTCATCCATTGGCGGGCCAAGGGGTAAATTTAGGTTTTGCCGACGCAAAAAAATTAGTGGAAATATTACTGGCGGCAAAAGAATTAAAGCAAGATCCTGGTGAACTGCGAATATTAAGAAAATATGAACGGCAGCGACGATTCGAAAATTTTAAAACCCAACAAGCGATGAGTATCATCAACCAAAGTTTTCTCAACCAGACAATGATTTTCTCGACGGCAAGAAATTTAGCACTCAAGGTGATTAATAATAATCACCTGATAAAAAAACAAGTGATGCTTCAAGCGATGGGGTTATACGATTAGCCATGGTTTCCCATTAAAATAGCGGTACTCATAAGCAGGTACTTAAGGACAAATTGTATGTCATATAAAGGAGCACTCTCCTTTATTGTCATCCTGATCGCATCACAGCATGATCCCTGTCATCTCGACCGTAGTGGAGAGATCTTGCTCCGGTAGCACTGTTACAACTGGA
>CAZKUH010000499.1:0-2302 GCA_964555895.1 uncultured Enterobacterales bacterium | reverse complement strand
GCTCTGACATCCTGCTTGAACTCTGAAACCTGCATCTTGAATGATTATGGGTATAGTAAATGACTGGAGTTGAACATGAGTGAACACAATGGAAACAACAGTTGTGGAAAAAGTTGTAAGGCTGGTGTTAAGTTAGCTCAAGCCGCACCGCCTACAAAAACCACAAATAACAAGCAACTTATTTTCAAAATAGATAATATGGATTGCCCAACTGAACAAGCGATGATTGAAAAAGTGCTCAATCCAATTGCTGGAATTTCAAAATTAAGTTTTAATTTAATAGCACGAAAATTGACGGTTGATTATACCGAACTGATGGAGGTTGCTGCCGTTGAAACAGCACTCAAAAGTATTGCCATGCATGCAATTGCTATCGAAGAAAACCTGGCAGTTGAAAAGGCTACACCAGAAACAACCTCAACGATTTCAACCCGCGAACGATGGCTTACTATTTTCGCCTTGAGTTGTGCCATTACTGCTGAAATTTTAGTCTGGACCGGCGGTAGCGACACCGCTTGGTACGTTATCATCCTTTCATTAGTGGCTATCTCTGTCAGTGGTTTAAAAACTTATCATAAAGGCTGGATAGCCATAAAAAACCTAAATTTAAATATTAATGCCTTAATGTCAATTGCTGTCACGGGTGCTGTGCTTATTGGCCAGTGGCCTGAAGCGGCCATGGTCATGGTATTATTTTCAATTGCGGAAATGATAGAGTCGCTATCACTTGAAAGAGCAAGAAATGCCATTCGAAATTTAATGGCACTGACTCCTGAGCAAGCATGGGTTCAACAAGCAGATGGGCAGTGGCTTGAAATGGATACAAGCCTGGTGTCTGTAGACATGCTTGTAAGAATTAAACCAGGCGAACGTATTCCACTCGATGGACGTCTCATCAATGGCCATTCATCGGTCGATCAGTCACCCATTACCGGAGAAAGCATCCCGGTTCAAAAAGACGCTGGTGATATGGTGTTCGCCGGAACAATCAATCAAACGGGTTCTTTCGACTTCAAAATCACCACGGTAGCTGCTCAATCAACGCTGGCAAGAATCATAAAAGCTGTTGAAGAGGCACAAAGCAAAAAGGCACCGACGCAAAGATTCGTTGACCAATTTGCTAAAATATACACACCCTTGGTTTTTATTCTAGCGGTATTGGTAGCGACATTACCGCCATTATTATTTTCAGAACCCTGGAGTGACTGGATATACAAAGCTTTGGTATTGCTTGTTATTGCCTGTCCCTGTGCATTAGTTATTTCTACTCCCGTAACTGTTGTCAGTGGTCTGGCTAATGCGGCTAAAAAAGGCATATTGGTCAAAGGCGGCGTTTATTTGGAAAATGGTCATAAAATTGAAATGCTGGCA
Organism: uncultured Enterobacterales bacterium; assembly: GCA_964555895.1. Lineage (GTDB taxonomy): Bacteria > Pseudomonadota > Gammaproteobacteria > Enterobacterales > DRNA01. Next base: position 931 of record CAZKUH010000499.1, on the reverse strand, counting down.
CTGGATAAAACCGGCACCATTACCCAGGGGAAACCGGTGGTCACCGATGTCATTAACCTGACTCAGCATGAAAAAGCGCAAGAAAGCAGTCACCTTAAAATTGCAGCCAGCCTTGCAAATCGTTCAGATCACCCTGTTTCCTTAGCCATTAGTCAGTATGTCAAAAAGCTCAGTATATTTGATAAAGGATTTTTTAAAGTCACTAAGTTTTATGCCTTGATGGGGAAGGGTATCAAAGGTCAGATTGATGATGATATTTATTATTTGGGCAATCATCGTTTACTGCAAGAAATAGGTCTTTCAGATCCTGATGTTAATGCACAATTAACCCATTTGGAAAATGCAGGTAAAACGGTCGTTATATTGGCATCAAAAAAACAGGTTTTATTATTAATAGCGGTAGCCGACACTGTTAAAAATTCCAGTCGGGACGCCATTAAAGTGTTGTTAAACATGAATATACGCACGGTAATGTTAACCGGGGACAACAACAAAACAGCCGCAGCCATTGCCGCAAATGTCGGCTTGTCAGAGTTCCATGGCGAGTTATTGCCAGAAGATAAATTGGCATTCATCTCTGAGGCGTTCAAGCAGCATAAAGTAATCGCCATGGTGGGCGACGGTATCAATGATGCCCCCGCACTGGCTAAAGCTTCTATAGGCTTCGCCATGGGCGCAGCCGGAACTGATACAGCTATTGAAACTGCAGATATCGCGCTGATGGATGATGATCTCGGCAAAATTGCAAAATTTATCCAATTGAGTCGAAAAACTTCACGCTTGTTAAAGCAAAATATTACTATTGCTCTTGCCATAAAATTAATTTTCATGTTCCTGGCAATTTTTGGATTTGCCACATTATGGATGGCAGTCTTTGCAGATATGGGCGCGAGCCTGATAGTGGTGGCTAATGGTTTGCGATTAATCAATA
>CAZKUH010000498.1:0-2308 GCA_964555895.1 uncultured Enterobacterales bacterium | reverse complement strand
AAACAGGGACAAACCGTCATGTTGTTTGCAGTTAACTCCAAACCAGCCGCACTTATTGGGGTCGCTGATCCGATTAAAGCCTCAACCCCTGATGCTATTGCACAATTGCATAAACAAGGCATTAGTGTGGTCATGTTAACCGGGGATAATGCGATCACAGCCCAGGCAGTTGCTAATAATCTCAATATTGATCGCGTTGAAGCAGACGTATTGCCCGATCAAAAAGCTGAAGTAGTGAAAGCATTGCAGGCTAAGGGTAAAATCGTGGCGATGGCAGGTGATGGTATTAATGATGCTCCCGCATTGGCGCAAGCCGAAGTGGGTATAGCGATGGGAACCGGTACCGACGTCGCGATGGAAAGTGCAGGGGTTACTTTGGTTAAGGGTGATTTACGCGGCATTGTCAAAGCGATTGTTTTAAGTAGAGCAACCATGAAGAATATTCGTCAAAATTTATTCTTTGCCTTTATTTACAACTCATTAGGCATACCGGTAGCCGCTGGCATCTTGTATCCATTTTTTGGTATTTTACTCTCACCAGTGATTGCTGCGGCGGCAATGAGTTTTAGTTCAGTCTCTGTTATTACAAATGCACTAAGACTTAAGAACCAAAAACTGAGTTAAGCGGAGATTCAATAAAGCAATAGCAGGTGTTAAAGTGATGCCGGTGATAGAGAAGTCTATTACCGGCATTAACTTGAAACTCATGCGAGAGACGCGATATTATTGTCGATAACAAATAGTTGAAGTGTTTGTAGAATAAAACAAACCCAGCAAACAGGCCGATGGTTTAGTTGCTGATAAAATGTTTCCTTATCCACCATACAATGGTTTGTTATCGTCAACTGACGACAACGACCCTAATAAATCAGGAGATGAGCTATGGCTATACTCTCATTTTTATTATTTGCAGGTTTGTTTTTTCTCATGATGAAATTTGGCTGTGGTTCACATATGTCCCATGGTCACAAGTCAAATGAAGAAGATACCAATACAGCAACCACTTATGATCCGGTATGTGGTTTGAAGATCAATGAAAATGAAGGTTACGGTAAGTTACTTGAAGGAGAATTATATCGATTTTGTTCTATGGAATGTTTGCAAAAATTTGATAAAAACGCTGGAATATATGCCGCCAATAGCAATAAAATCAAACAATTAGAACAGGAACATCATCATGAGTCGTAAGATTCCTTTAACTGCTGTCGGTCATGCCAGCAGCATCTTTATCTTGATAACTTTCATTGTGTGTGTGTTATTTGATTTATTATTCCCTGAACACGCCATGTTTAGTTTGTGGATAAAATTATTGCCTGGTTTTACATGGCTGAGTTGGAAAGGATTTTTCATTGGCGCTGTGGAAAGTTACGCATATGGTTGGTATTTCGCTTTGCTTTGGGTACCGTTATATAACTTTTATGCTCAAAAAGCCCAATAATTTATTACTCTAAAATATGCTCTGCAGCGTGCGCTCAAGTATAAAAAAGAGGAGCCAGTAAATGGAAACAACATTATTTATCAATTGCCCCGTCTGTGACATGGTGCTGGATAATAAAGATTTTAAAACAAGCTATTTATCCATTCAATATCATTTTTGCTCTAAACAGTGTGAGCGTGCATTCCAACAACACCCACACCTCTATCTAGGTCGTCCGGGTAAAAAATTATCCGTTAAAAAACAAGGGCAAAGCGTGGTAAAGTCCCGGATTTTAAAAAACATCAAAGCCAATGTTACTGAAGCTCAGTTCAAAGCTGCGCTGAGTGAATTGATGGGTATTTTAAAAGTGACGCCTCAAAAAGCAACTTTTGAAGTTAAATATGATTTGCTGGAAGCAACCTTAGCAGATATATTTCTCGCACTGGAATCCGCACAACTGTTGAAGCCTGACAACTTGCTTGCAAGACTCAGGAGAGCTTACATTTACTACATAGAAGATAACGAGCGCTCAAACCTAGAAGATGAAACAAGTTCAAGTTGTCATTAACTGAATGTTTCAGATACCCCAAATCACTTAACTGAAAAATTCACAACGTTTGTCCATAGAATTTTTTTTCTGCTAGATTGGAGCTTTAATGTCTGAGCTGGAATATTATAATGAAGGCGATCTTTTATATCGGGACATGTTGGATGCTATTGCGGCCGCCAATGATTCCATTGATATTGAATGTTATATTTTTGCCGATGACCATGTGGGCTTAAAATTTTCCCAGGCGCTAGTGAAAAAAGCACGTCAAGGAAAAAATGTTCGACTACTTGTCGATAGTGTCGGTTCTGCACGCTGGCTCAACAGGCAATTTTTTCACCAGA
>CAZKUH010000497.1:0-2308 GCA_964555895.1 uncultured Enterobacterales bacterium | reverse complement strand
AGTAGATCCTTCGACTGAACTCAGGATGACAAAATCTTTTCACTCAGAACGACAAAGGGGTTGGTCGAACGATCCATGTCATCCTGAACGAAACATCGTGCAGTTGAAGGATCTTGCGGCTTGGCAGTAGATCCTTCGACTGAACTCAGGATGACAAAATCTTTTCACTCAGAACGACAAGGTTTTTCACTCAAGGATGACAAAATTTATCACTCAAGCTGCCAAGGTTTTTCGGCCATTTTGATAAAGTTTTTGTCAAGATAGCCTTGTTTTTTTACCAGTCTCCTTGGTTTTTCATGGATAACCAGGGCTCTTTTACTTCTAACGGATCGCCTTGTTGTAATATTTCTATGGAAATACCGTTGGGATCTTTTACGAAAGCCATATGTCCATCTCGTGGAGGTCTTAATATAGCCACACCCATTTGTTGTAATTTTTCACAGGCCTGATATATATTCTCCGTGCTAAAAGCCAGGTGTCCGAACTGATTACCGTTGGTATATTCGCTATCATCCCAATTGTGTGTTAATTCTACCATCGCCGATTTTTCGTCTTCTCCCAAAAAAATAAGTGAAAATTTTCCCTGTGCAAAATCTTTTTGTTTAAGTAAACTCAAACCTAACCCTTCGCTATAAAAACGAATGCTTTTGTCAGGATTATTGGTACGGATCATGGCGTGTAAATACTTCATTTTTTTCTCCTTGATATTTATTAATTTATCAAAATTTAGATTCAAGAGTAACGCCATAACTTGCCGCTATTCCAGCAACTGCAATATCAGAAAGGGTACTTTTATAAGTTAGGAATTGTTGATTAGTAATATTCGCACCCCATAAATAAAGCGCCCAATTTTTTTGCTCATATCCCAATTTAATATTGATGATATTTCTGGACCCAAGTTTGTCAACTTTTTCATTTGGCGCATCTGAAAATTTTGAGCCCTGATATATTTGTTCTAATGAAACAATAAAATTCGGTAAAAACTTCCATACAAATGATGTTGTAACTTGCAATTTAGGCGTTGCAATAAATTGCTTTCCTGTCAGGGATGAAAAAAAAGGTTTGAACGATTTATATTCTGTTTGTTGCCATAGCAAATTGCTCTTTATGGAAAATGTTTCATCTTTTGCATATTCTAAATCAATACCTAAGCCTGAGGAAGATGCCGCTAACGCATTAATAATGCCAACATCAAAAATGTTATCTCTTGAACCAAAAACCGGGACTTGTTTGTTTTTAAAATCACTATAAAAATAATCCACAGAAAATGAGATATTTTCAATGCTACTGGAATCATTCAAACCCACTTCAAAACGAGATTCTATTTCTTCGGCGTAGGGCCGTCTGATACCATTGACTAGATTAAGTGATACGCCACCGGGTTGGTATTGTTGCCCCAGCTCGAAGTAAAGCGCATTACCATTTTGCAGTTCATAATTATAAAAAAGTTGTGGCAAAAATTGATCAAATACTTTGTCCACGGTTGTAACCCGGCGCAATCCACCGGTGTCCACCAGACCATTAGTTGAACCGATTACCAGTTCTTTTCTTTTTAAGGAATAATTTAAATAATTAAGTTCGGCAGAAAAATAACTTTTTTTACTTAACCGCCAATCTTTTGAAAGTGTTGTCTCCCATTGTTCGACTTGCTGGTTACTCAGAATGCTTAAAGTTACCGGGACATTTATAAGCGGCGCTAACAGCAGACCTGTTGTAATGGCAGCATCTTTATTTTTTGTTTTTTTATATTTAACTTGCAGTGCCAGTAACTCGCCTTCGGCATTCAAATATTCGAAGCGTATATTCTGGTTGAATATATCACCGTTGGATCCGTATAAAAACATTTCTAAGGGTAAAAAGGTTCGATCTATATCCTGTAAAACACGAATATTTTCTGTGGTGTCCACTGTGGTACTTTTCACGGTCCAGGCTTCATCAATTCGCCACTCAAGATCCAGGTTGTAAACTTCGTCATCAAAATTTTCAAACCCGGCAAGATCAGAGTAGCTCACTCTATTGGGCAACTCGGAAAGGCGCAAGGTATTATCACCTTGTTTGTGGTTTAGGTTTGAATATTGAAATGAGCTTGAGAAATCTATGCTCTCATAATTTATACGAAGGCGTTGAGCAGAATTTTTTGTTCTTGCAATTTTATCATTTTCTAGAAAAAGATTATTTTTGAAGCCATCACTGCTTTGTGCATTAATTGCCGCCATGATTGAAAAGGGTCCTTCGGCAATTACCCCGCCAGTTACCAAAGAAAAATTATATAAATTTTTATTCCCCGCGCCCCAACTGATTTGTGTTT
>CAZKUH010000496.1:0-2312 GCA_964555895.1 uncultured Enterobacterales bacterium | reverse complement strand
ATGTTTTCTAAGTTTGACATACGTTTTTAGTCTAATGTGTTAATAAAATGTTTAATTCGGTTTGCAGCATCTATGCATTCTTTCACCGGTGCAACCAGTGCAATTCGCACATGGTTTTTTCCTGGATTAATGCCGTTTGCATCACGGGATAAAAAGCTACCCGGTAGAACCGTTATGTTTTCCTGGGCAAATAGTTTTTGGGCAAATTCAGCATCATCTACCGATGTTTTTAACCAAATATAAAAGCTTGCAGGGGGGAGGGTGATTGTACAAACATCTGTTAAAATGTCTATAAAAGCAGTAAATTTTTGTCGATAGAGTACTCTGTTCTGTTTAACGTGTGTTTCATCTTGCCAGGCGGCAACACTGGCATATTGGGCGGGTAAGGGCAGAGCGCAGCCTTGATAGGTTCTATATTGAAAATACTGCTCTAATATGTCTGCATCACCCGCAACAAAGCCTGATCTTAAACCGGGCGCGTTGGAACGCTTAGACAGGCTTTGAAAGATAACGCAGTGCTTAAATTGAGTGTTGCCCATGGCATAAGCGGTTTGCAATAAACCTTGTGGCGGGTTGCTCTCGTCATCATAAATTTCGGTATAACATTCATCGGATGCAATGATAAAATCATGTTTTTCAGATAGGGCGATCAGTTTTTCATGCTCTGCTTTAGAGATAACTGCGCCCGTTGGGTTTCCAGGGGAACAAATAAAGATTAATTGGCAGCGTTGCCATATATCATCAGATACGGCATTAAAATCGGGTAAATATCCTGTCGCTTCCGTGGTGTTCATGTAGTAGGGTTCTGCACCTGCTAATATTGTTGCCCCCTCATAGATCTGATAAAACGGGTTAGGCATAATAACGATCGCTTTTTTGGAGGGATCGACTACCGCTTGCACAAAAGAAAATAAGGCTTCGCGGGTGCCGCTAACAGGTAATGCCTGAGTTTCTGCATCAATGGCTGTTGCAGGGATGGAGAAGCGTCGGCTAATCCATTGAGTGATTGCCAGTCTAAGTTCAGGGATACCTTTGGTTGTCGGGTATTTTGCTATACCATCAGCATGCTGGTTGAATGCTTGCTGAATCAACTCAGGTGTTGGATGCTTAGGTTCACCGATAGATAAGGCAATATGCGATTTATCTTGAGGAGGGGTGATACCATGCTTTAATTGCTTAAGCTTTGTAAAAGGGTATGGGTGTAAAGAGGCTAAATTTGGATTCATTATTTATGACAGCGCGGTGTTTTATTAATGGATTGAGCTTGCTGATAGAATTGCATTGCCTTGGGCATGTGTTCTGATAGCTCTTTAATACGGGTGCTATATGATGGGTGGGTGGACATGAACTCAGCAGCTTGTTGTCCTTGGCTGGCTTGTGCCATTTTTTGCCATAACTGAATGCTTTGTCCAGGATCAAATCCGGCTTTAGCCATTAAATCCAAGCCCATAATATCGGCTTCACTTTCATGGGTTCGACTGAAAGGTAAAATAATCCCGTATTGAGTGCCAATGCCGAGTGCGCTAATACCCAGTTGACCTAAGGCAGATGTCGGCTGGCTTATTGCCGTGACTAAGGCAACACTTTGGCTGATGGCTGTTTTTTGAGACAGACGCTCATTACTGTGCCTGGCCAATACATGCCCTACTTCATGACCAATAACTGCGGCCAACTGGTCTTGATTGTCCACCAGATTAATCAGTCCGGTATATACGCCTATTTTATTGCCAGGTAAAGCGAAGGCATTTAAAGAGTCATCGGCAAACACAACCACTTCCCAGTTGCCTCCTGACTCATAAGTAATGGCTTCGGCAATACAGTTAACAAATTGCTTGTGTTGGCTGTTGCTACTGATTGCTTTTTCGGTTTTTAAATTATCAAAAGCCTGCAGTCCCATCTGATTGAGTTGGGCATCGGACATGTAAATAAATTGTGATCTACCTGTAGGGCTGGTGGCACAGGCATTTAGCATGAAACAACAGAGAGCTAAGGTTATTTTATTCCACATAAGGCGAGTGTTTTTGATTTAAAGTCGCTATTTTAACTCAAATCTGAGGAAGCACTAAAAACTAATCATTATTTGAAATAACCTGGTTATATAAAATAATTTAGTAGCTGCAGGTATTGTTGAGTTATCGCTTTTTGACGTCTGATCGCCCATGTTGTTGAGCGGGTGATGAATTTCAAAGCAATACGCAGAGGATACATAGATTGCGGTGTTTCTTTTTTTTGTACTTATAGTGCCGCCTAACAGTCTATGTTAGATATTGTTTTTAATATCTTTTTTTACAAAAACAAGAGGCGTAAAACGT
>CAZKUH010000495.1:0-2326 GCA_964555895.1 uncultured Enterobacterales bacterium | reverse complement strand
AATGAAAAAAATATTAATAGTTGATGATGAATCAATCATCAGAAAAATGGTTGCCGAGATGTTAAACAGTGACCAATTTGATATCGAAAATGCAGAAAACGGTCAAGAGGCCTTACAACTACTAGCCTCAACTAAGATTGATTTATTGGTTACGGATCTTGTTATGCCGAAACTAAACGGGATTGATTTGATTATTGAGACTAAAAAGAACCTCCCCGAATTGCCGATTATTGCCATTTCAGGGGGTGGTGGTATTCAAGGGCGTTTTAATTATCTGGACATTGCCAAATTAGTCGGCGCAGATAAAATTTTAGAAAAACCATTAGTGGCTGATACATTGAGAACCAGCATATTTGATCTGCTCGATTAGAGCTGGATAACTCTATGATAAGTATAGAAATATGGCGGTGAGAGAGGGGTTCGAACCCTCGATAGGCGTTAACCTATACACGCTTTCCAGGCGTGCTCCTTCAACCACTCGGACACCTCACCCAACAAAATACAACCCGACTGCTTTATCGGCGGCGCTTAGGTTATACAAATTCACTGCATCCCGCAATGAATAATTTAAAATAAGTTCATAATCATTCAAGAAGCAGTGATTAATCATATTGTTGTAATTTGTTAAAGCGTATCATGGATTGTATTTCCTTAACATATTCGGCGCCCCTTTCAGAATAGAGACTCAATCCCTTGGCTAGCATCAGACTATCGATGGTTTTCCCTGTGCTTCTCATTTTTTGCCTGAGTCGACGAATAGTTGCATAAGAACGACTGACATTGATGTTGAAAATATATGCATAGACGGATGTTTGCACATCATTAAATTTTGCCACTTCATGAGTCGCGCCTGCATTTCTTTGTGATGGAACAAGCCCGCAGCCCTTTTTGTAGCACCATTGACCGAAATAATTATTCCCTTTTTTGGCGAAACGAGAAGTTCCCCAGGCAGATTCATTGGCCGATTGCGCTAAAATCAGTGAGGGTGGTATGGCATCTACTTTGAGGAGCAGATTATTTAATTTACTCAGCACATCCAGTTTGATTTTATCTTCTCGATATTTTTTTAGCAGGTTAACAAATTGGCCATTTTCTTTTGTTGAGAATTGACTGTTTTTGAGCCAGTTGATTTTGAGTTTTTTTAATTGTGTTCGCTCATCAGCCACTTTTGCGTTGGCTGTAATAATTTTAGGATACATAAATTCAAAAAAAGTTTTCTTTTTTAAGCGAACATCTTTGATTGAAGAAAAATCAGGTATATTATTATTTAGACGTTTTGTTTTAAGTGATGTTATTTTCTTCTTCGGGGTGTTTTTCGGCGTTTCAGGAGGAAGCACCTTGGTTATTGGTTGCTTTAACTTTTCTGTAGGACTGCTTGTTCGGCTATTTTCTGTAGCCGAATCGACAGAATTATCAGCTACAGATGTTTGTCTAACAGTTTGTAAAAGTTGTGGTGAAGGTAAAAACAACCATATTGTAATTAGCGTCAACACCAACAAAAATAAAGAGAAATTACGCGAAGAAAACATATGCAGTGACTCAATTAAGTTTAATATTGGCTCATCATAGATGAGTGAGGGTAAGAATCAAGATAACTTTTAAACTTGAGCAAAAAAACTCAATTTCATCTCAATGATATTTCAAATCTAGCCAGTGCAAAAAACCATTTCCAGCCAGCGTGGGCTATTGACCGCTGTCGTGAACCAGAAACAACTTAGAAGTAATGTAGGTAAGCTGTTAAATACATCAACTGTTCTCCGTGAGTTGCTTCAGGAAATCTTAAAGGTTGAAACTTGTGTCTTCAGTTCTTCTGCGGTTAATAACAGGTTTACATTCATTCAAAAGACGTGGTTAAATCGAACAGCTGATGCCAGTCCCTTTCAAACCACAATAACCATTGGGGTTGCGGAATAAATATTGCTGATGCTCAGCTTCGGCATACCAGAATTTATCGAGTGGCAAAATTTCTGTGGTGATAGGGGTGGTGGCAGTCGAAGTTTGGTGAGCATCAAGCTCTTTTTGGTATTGGATTTTGGATTTCATGGCCAGCTGATGATGTGTTTTTTTATTACAAAAAATGGTAGAGCGATATTGTTCGCCAATATCATTACCTTGACGCATGCCTTGAGTGGGGTTATGAGATTCCCAAAAGATTTTTAATAATTGCGTGTATTTAATAAGTGTGGGGTCAAATACAACTTTGACAGTCCCATCATGCCAGTTGTGTCCTTAATATCCCACGGGGTAGTTCGGGGATATAAAGTGTTCTCCAGAAAACTCCACACCACTCACACAATTGTCCTATCCAGACGAACATAAATTAACG
>CAZKUH010000494.1:0-2331 GCA_964555895.1 uncultured Enterobacterales bacterium | reverse complement strand
CTTGCTGAATTTCCTCACCCACTTCAATAGGGATCTCAATCACGTCAACTTCGCCGATATCACCCAGATCTGGGATCAGAATTTGTTTCATATTACTCACTCTCTAACAGGTCACAGGACTTGGACTATCTGGGTTAATATTATACTTTTCCAGAGCTTCTTTGACTATCTTCATTTCAATTTCACCGGTGTCGGCCAGTGCTTTCAGGGCAGCAACCACTACATGGTAGCGATCCACTTCAAAAAAGTGTCTTAAATTCTCACGACTGTCACTTCGGCCAAAGCCATCAGTACCCAACACACGGTAATCCTGAGGTATCCATTTGCGGATTTGGTCAGAAACAATTTTCATGTGATCTGTGGCGGCAATCACTGGACCTGATTGTTCTTGTAATAACTGCTCAACCAGGGAGACTTGCTGTTTATCTTCCGGATGAAGCATATTCCAACGATCGACTTCCAGCCCTTCTCGTCTGAGTTGATTAAAACTGGTGACACTCCAAAGCTGACTTTCAACAGCATAATCTTCTAAAAGAATTGTCGAGGCTGCAATCACTTCCAATAAAATAGTGCCACTTCCCAGCAATTGAACGCTGGGTTTATTACCCGCTTTGGTAATATTCGAAGCCAGGGAATACATGCCGTTAATGATGCCTTGTTCTACACCTTCTGGCATTTCTGGATGGCTGTAATTTTCATTCATCGCAGTAATGTAATAAAAAATATTCTCTTGCTCTTGCATCATGCGCCGCATACCATCGTGCAAAATCACCGTCATTTCATAGGAGAAAGTGGGGTCATAACTGACACAATTCGGTATGGTGGAACAAAGTAAAGTACTATGGCCATCCTGATGTTGCAGACCCTCTCCGTTCAGCGTTGTTTTGCCGGCGGTTGCGCCAATAAGAAATCCTCTTGCCTGCATGTCTCCAGCTGCCCAGGCCAAATCACCCACCCGTTGAAAGCCAAACATTGAATAGAATATATAAAAGGGGATCATGGGTAAATTATTACTGGAATACGACGTAGCTGCCGCGATCCAGGAAGACATGGCACCCGCTTCGTTGATACCTTCTTCAAGAATTTGACCCTTTTGATCTTCCCGATAATACATGACCTGTTCAGAGTCAACCGGTTCATACAATTGTCCTCTGGAAGAGTAAATCCCATACTGACGGAACATACCCTCCATACCAAAAGTCCTTGCCTCATCCGGTATAATCGGTACCACATGCTTGGAAAGCTTTTTATCTTTAAGTAAAGTATTCAACACCCGAACAAATGCCATGGTGGTAGATAACTCCCTTTTACCACTACTTTTCAGCTGCGCAGCAAAAGTTGATAATGGGGGAATATCCAACGCTGTCGAAGTACGCCGTCTGGCGGGTAAATAACCACCCAAACTACGCCGCTTACTCTTAAGATATTGTATTTCCTCACTATCTTCTGCTGGTTTATAAAACGGTACTTGCTCCAGTTGCTCGTCGCTGATAGGCACATGAAAGCGGTCCCGAAAATGTCGGATCGCCTCAATGTCCATCTTTTTCACCTGATGAGCAACATTTTTACCTTCGCCACTTTTACCCATACCGTAGCCTTTCACTGTCTTGGCCAAAATAACGGTCGGTTTGCCATTGCTATTGACTGCGCGATGATAAGCGTTAAAGACTTTATGCGGATCATGTCCACCACGATTCAAGTGCCAGATATCTTCATCTGACATATTTTCTACCATAGCTTGGGTCAGTGGATGCTTACCAAAAAAATGTTCGCGGGTATACTTTCCGCCCTTGGATTTATAATTCTGATATTCACCATCAACAGTTTCTTCCATTATTTTCAACAGTGCACCATCGGTATCCTGAGCAATTAATGGATCCCAATGGCGGCCCCAAATAACCTTGATCACATTCCAGCCAGCGCCCCGAAAATCGCCTTCGAGCTCCTGGATAATTTTGCCGTTACCTCGCACGGGGCCATCCAATCGTTGTAAATTACAATTAATCACAAAAATAAGATTATCCAGTTGTTCACGCCCCGCCAGAGAAATAGCCCCGAGTGATTCAGGTTCATCCATCTCACCATCACCCATAAAAGCCCAGACTTTTCGCTTGGCAGTCTCTGCGAGTTCCCGATTACCTAAATACTTTAAAAAGCGTGCTTGATAGATAGCCTGTAGCGGCCCCAATCCCATAGAAACTGTGGGAAACTGCCAAAAATCTGGCATCAACCAAGGATGAGGATAAGACGATAAACCCTGTTGATGCGTCGCTTGTCTGAAGCTCTCTAATTGTGCTTCACTGATGCCGCCTTCCAAAAAGGCTCGCGCAA
>CAZKUH010000493.1:0-2347 GCA_964555895.1 uncultured Enterobacterales bacterium | reverse complement strand
CATCAAATGGCCACTTTGTTCTAAATGGCTGGCCACAGTAGAGAAGTCATAACCCGGATCAAAAGCCAGCGTTTTTCCTGGCAGTAATGGCACCCCAATTGAAGCTAAATACTTAGCTGTGGATTGCTCTTTGAACAACCTTTTCATTATTTTTCCTTTTCAATCAATTTAAAAAACGTTTTTCAAAAAAGCCTCCACAGGCTCAAAGGCAAATGAAGTCATTATTCCAATAATTTCTAGGCCATATTTGTTCTGGCTAGTTGCCATTTATTATGACATAACCTCTTAAGAATCAGCAAGTTAGAAGCGCCACTTACTGTTCCAATGTTGGTTTCAAATTTGTTGTTTTCAACCTCAAACAGGTGTAAGAATATCGTTTTAAAATGCCGTTAATGCCGGTTTTTGTTAGTGTCATTCATACATTCCTTTATCAAATAGAACCCGAAAATATGACCTGCTATCTCTATATTATGTGCTAGTATAGCTTTTAAAAAAACAAAAACATCTTTAATCAATGAAAAAATCAACCAGCGAACTCATCAGTGCTTTAAGACTTTTACTTATTATGGGATTAGTCTGGGTTCACTTTGGTCCGTTTCCATCTTCAAATCTTGACCCTTTTACCGGTGTTTACCATGCGGATTATTTTCTGCCATCCTCTCTCAATAGCTTCTTCGTTTATTTTTTCTTAAGTGCTGTTCCTGTTTTAAGTATTATATCCGGGTATCTTATTGCTCTAAAGGGCAAGCCAGATTACTTTGCCAGTCTGAAGAAACGTATTAACTCTGTGATACTACCGTCCATAATCTGGACAACTTTCTGGTTAGGGTTCGCTTTTCTACTTTATAATATTGGTAAGGATAGCGGTCATTTCACCTACTATGACTTTGGATTTTCCAATTTTTCTATCTGGACTATATTGAATGGCATATTTGGTATTAGACTAGAGCCCTTTGCTCTGCAATTCTGGTTCGTACATGATTTAATTTTATCGATTCTTCTTACGCCTTTAATTTATTTATTTATCAAACGTGCACCTCTCTTATATTTTTTAGTTGTGGGTGGGTTATGGTTCATAGGATGGCAACCGCCTTTTTTCTTTTATTTAAAAGTCACTATTTTCTTTTCATTTGGGATATTTCTTGCCCAAAAAAAATGGCAACCAAAAAATAGTTTTACATACGGTTCTTTCTGGGTAGGATCATTTATAATTCTAATTGCTTTACGCATATACCTTCCAAACCTATATGGCGGTAAAATGCCTTTTGAATCAATGTTTGAAGCTATTCTAAGAGCCAATGGTGTCGTAGCGGTTCTATTCATTGCCATGTCTCTCAGAAAGCATTTACCTGTAATCTTTGATTGGTGTGCATCAAATTCAGGTTATGCTTTTTTTATTTTCGCAGCTCAATTCCCAACGGTAATTTTAATTAAAGAAGTCTTGGGGAAATTAATAGGCGTTGACAGCATGTTTAAACAAATTGTGCTGTGGCTATCTTCTCCAATATTGACCATTTTAATCCTTGTTATTGTTGCCAAGCTGATTTCTCATTATGCAAATTCTTTATTTGGATTATTAAACGGGCAACGAAAAATCAAACAAAGCAGTTAACCATAGATGTATAAGAATAGCGTAAAATACCATTGGATATTAAAAGAATTCGATCTAGACAATAAGCAATTGTTAACTATTTGGAAACAAATCATAGCAACTGAATCAAGCTGTCCAATCGCAAATACAGAATCATTTATGTTGCCCCTCATGGCGCATCAATTTCCTCACTCAACGCTATATATAGCAATGTGTTATGTTAATGATGTGATTTTAACTGTAATTCCATTCATGCTTACCAAAAAAACCAACTACTTTTGGAGTTGGTTTGATTTAGGCACTCCATTTCATCTGCACGTTAATCTTTTTTGTTTACCAAATTGTGCGTTAATTTCAAAAAACAAACTATTTAAGCAGTTAATAATTGATGCTAAAAGTTGGCCTGTTACCTGGGACCGGTTAGTGATAAGGAACTTGATCTGCAGTGAAGCATTAGAAAATGGAGAATATGCTGGTAACATGGCTTGGTTTGACACATCGTCTAGTCAACAAATTAATGACGTGTTTTCGAGAAAACTCCATAGAAACTTCCGCCGTCTGGAAACAAAACTACATGATGAACATGAACCTTATTCCTTATCGATGTTTTCTGGAACAGATACTCAGCATTCATTGAATAAATATTTCGTCCTAGAAGAACGTTGTTGGAGAAGTACATCCAAAGAACCAATAAAAGGCAATCATAATCTTGAAGATTTCTATCATAAGCTTATGTCAAATTATGAAAAAAATAAT
>CAZKUH010000492.1:0-2351 GCA_964555895.1 uncultured Enterobacterales bacterium | reverse complement strand
GCTCTATCGAGTTTCCCCATTTGAAAATACAATCCTGCCATATTACCCGCGGCGCCGGAATACTTAGGCGCTAATTCAATGGTGCGATAGATTTGTTCCTCGGCTTCCTGATAACGTCCAAGTCCAAGTAACGCATAAGCAATGTTGGTCTGGATCACTGGCGAAAGCGGATCTAACATCAGCGCTTTTCGCTCTATCGCTAAATATTCCTCGCTCCGCCCCAAACCTTCTAATAAACGACCATACCAATGATAGCTGGTGGCATAGTTTGGATTTAATTGGATTGCGTATTGAAATTCTTTTTCAGCTAATTTGAATTTGCCTTTAGATAATAAATAATTGGCTTTGGAGGTGTGTGCTTCCGCTAACTGGGGATCTAGCTGTAATGCTTTTTCAATTAAAGGTTCACCCTGGGCAAACATCTCTTGAATAGGTAAATCACTATATTCGTTCAGCAAGTTGATAACATCCGCCTGATTGACATAGGCCAAAGCAAAATTGGGGTCTAATTGTGCCGCACGCTGAAATAGCTTCAGTGCGGCTTTCAAATCCTGGCTATTACGGTTCAACATTCGTTGACGCCCTGCAATATAGGCATTATAAGCATCTAAATTATTAGTGGGTTGCTTTGCCAGTTTATGTTGTTCATCAACAGAAAGCTCGGCTTTAAGCGCTGCAGCAATTTTAGTGGCAATTTCAGTTTGTATATTAAAGATGTTTTCGGTATTGAGCTTTCTGTCATAAATTTCTGCCCAGAGATGCTCGTCAGTTTTAGCATCAATCAATTGCACATTAATACGAATTTGCTTGCCCGAACTTTGCACACTGCCTTCCAGGATGTTATTTACACCCAATTCCTTGGCGATTTCAATAATAGGTTTTTCTGTGTTTTTGTATCGGAGTACCGATGTTCTTGAAATCACTTTCAGCGCAGAAATTTTTGACAAATGGGTGAGGAGATCATCGTGAATACCCAAGGTGAAAGATTTATTTTTTTCATCGCTCGACATATTGGTAAAGGGTAGTACAGCAATAGATTTTCTCGACATTTTCGTGGAAGATAGTGTTTTAACCTTTAGTTTTTTTTCACTGGTATTCGTCGTTACTACGGCGGTGTTTTTTTCGATTTCGGTTGCTGCATTTTTCGAATAATTAAACTGTTGCCAAATAATCAAGCCACCAATGACAATCCCGGCAATAAGAGTAATAGTGTCCAGTTTTTTAGCAGTAATATTGGCGATGGATTCATCTCTAAGGATCTCAGATTCTTTTTTGATGCCATCTTCAGTTAATTCAAAAGCCCAGGAAAAAAGTAACGTTGGGAAAAAGCCGATAACCAGTAGGGTAATCATCATTTTCATCACCCAGGTGGGGGCGTCAAATGAATCGCTAGCCAAACCGATAACCTGAATCAACAGCCAGCTAATCACCAAATAGGCGATAGCCATACGGAACACATTTCTTCTTTTCAATTCCTTAAAAAGACTCATAAAGTTACCTTCCCCTGATTATCCTGTGCCTGTTTTTGTTGCTGCATTTTGACTTCAAGCGCCTTAAATTCCGGGAGTTCTGCAAAATAATGGCGAAATATTGGGTTAAGAACGATATCCCAAGGGGTTAAAATAACAAATCCAAGATTAACCTGGTTATTTAATATTTTCCAGGCTTGAACAATTTGTCCACATTCTGCAACGGCTAGAGCATGAACAACATTTGAACCAGCTTCTTCTAATACATCTAAAGTATGTGCTGACTGGTAGGCAATATCATAGGTTTTGAAAGCGGCTTTATCCTTGGCAAGACAGGCTGTGTAGCTGGCAATACCATTCATTGTTTTCAGCTGATTAGCAAAAAAAACACGCAATTTATTGGGGTGTTGTTGAAAAACCAGTAAGGATTTTTGTGCCAATAGTTGTGATGGTTGCTCCAAACCGAGCAGGTTAAAAAGTGCCGCAATTCGACTATCAATCAGTGCATTTCGGATGATTTCCCCGGTTTTTTTTATTGCTTGAAGTCTTGTTGCAAGGGCTTGGATATTGTCCTTATTGACAATCAGTTGCAAATACAAGTCTACGTTTTCAGTCACAAAGTCGGGCGGCATCTGTTTAATGATCTTCAGATAATTTTTGATATCACCTTGATCAGAAAAATATAGACTTGCCAGACTGATTTGCGCAATTGGGTTATCTGGGAATTTTCTTATGTTGATTTTTGCTTGAGCAAAAGCTATATCGTTCTTATTGGCAAATATCAGCTGAGTGACTAATTCATTAGCGTTCGAAGGATGTTCTGGATCGCTTGAAAGCAATTGTCTGAGGATTTTAATTCCCTGCTTAAATTGACCTGATCTT
>CAZKUH010000491.1:0-2351 GCA_964555895.1 uncultured Enterobacterales bacterium | reverse complement strand
GATTCTGACGCCGGAAGTCAAAGTTAATTTTTACGGACAAAATGATGAATTAAGTAAAACTGGAGCCGGTTTATCTGATGTGGAAATCGGCTTACGTTTACGTTATGAAATACGGCGTGAATTTGCCCCTTATATTGGAATTAACTGGACAAAAAAATATGGCTATAGTGCCTCGGTATCTAAATTAATGGGACAGGTTGTCAGTGATACTGAATTTGTGCTGGGTATTCGCACCTGGTTTTGAACCGAGTTCTTGAACGCTGGCTAAATAGTCCAGCTGTTAACCATTGATATCCAGATTTTAGCTGGCTGTATTGGTATTTAATCTTTTATTAGACATGTAAACAACACCGCTGATATTTTGTCATCTTGACTGGAGCCAAGACGATTAACAAATCAGGGTACACACGTTATGTCTGTTTTGATGCACCATCAGCTATCACGGGTATATACCCGTGATAGTCGGTGCTTTCCATTTAGATCTAAAGGACTGCTAACCGGCTGGAACGGCAAAAATCAACACAAAACCAAGAATAATCGCTATAAGAATAAAACGAAGACGTTGGAGATGATTTTGACAAACTGAAAATGCCACCAAACATTGCAGCAAATAGTAAAATGCGAATGCTCGTGAAGCCAAAGCAAGTATTTCAAAAGTAGAGCCAGACCACGACAAAGCCATCGCAGCGATACCGACCACTAAATATCCCCAATGTGCACGGATGCGTTGTTTACTGACTTCTCTCATATTGGCAGTCGCGGCCAGAGTATCGGCAACGGCGGCTGAAAACTGAGACAAGCTGGCTGCAACTATCAAAGGCAAAGGTAAAAGTACTGAAACAGTAGCGACAAGTGTAATGAGGCTGTTATCCCCATAGTTACCTTTAAGAACACTGACAATGGGTTGTGCCAGTGCAACAAATAAAACATAGATACTGAGTGAAAAATATTGCGACCAACGTGAAGCACGGATCCGGGTATCGACATCAAAATGTTCACCCAGATAGCGTGGTGTCTCAAAACCTTGCACGACAATCAAAGTACCAGCAACAATCGTGGCAATTTCCCATGCAGAACGTTGGGGCATCTCAGGAAAATTGAAAGTATCCTGTAATTGATACTGGTTGAAGTCATAAACAGCAAAAGTCACAAGGAGTACAGCCAGTATCAAAATAGTGATATAAAGTGACCAACGTTCCAGTTTTTCTAGTGGTTTTAACCCGCCAAATAAACCAATAATTGTAATGACAGCGATGATTGAGGATGTCAATAAGCTCTTATTGAATGCTGAATCAAGACCAAAACTTGCAAGAACAAAAGCCGATAAAATGTGAATGTATAAACAAACTGAAATCACATAAGCCGCCACCAGAGCAAAATCAGAAAGTCTTTCTACAAAAAAGGTGAATTTCTTGTGGCCCTTTTCAAGTACTGGTTCAGCACAGAGGATGTTGTGCCGAATAATCGATCCTACCAGTAGAGCAACCAACGCCACAATTATCATAGCCACAATGGAAAAAGGGCCAACAGCGCTTGCCAAAATAGGGACAACGACCAGAAATCCACTCCCAAATATAGAGGCGAGTGGTGTGCTCATTGCAGGAATAATATTCCGTGGTTGGCTTCGACTTTTCTTTATATCATGTCTAGCTGTTTCTGCCTGAAAATTTAGTGACATGATTACTTTCCCTAAAATCTTTTTTTTAGAATATGAACGGATCTGACGATACCCATCACCACGCAACAGGGTATCGTTTCAGAATCAAGCATGTTGTCAAACGATAAAATTTGATTGACTGAAGCTAAGTTTTAATTAAATCTCAATTCAATAAATCAAGGTTATTAAATCATCTCGGTTCAGCATAAGAAAACCGTGTATTTATTCCCTCTATTTACCTCCTAACCCATTGAGTAAACTATAAAGATCACTGCCCGTGGTAAGCAACAAAGTGGTGTTCTTATCTATAACAGAATTGTAAGCATCCAGAGTTTGAACAAAATCATAGAATTCTCTTGCTTTTTGACTCTGACCATAAGCTTGCGCGTATATTTCAGTTGCTTTTGCATCTGCAATACCTTTTATAGTTTGCGTTTTTTTATAGGCGCCAGACTCGATACGCTGTAGTTCTTTTTCTTTGTCACCGATAATACGTGCGGCCTCCCCTGCACCTTGAGAGCGGAAGCGTTCAGCAATTTGCTGGCGTTCGCTGATCATTCTGGCGTATATTTTCCTACGGACACTCTCATTATAGTTGATCCGTTTAAAGCGGATATCGAGTAATTCAATGCCAAACTCGGAAAGTTTAGTGGCTGCTGCAGAAAAAATATCTTTTTCAATTTGTCGTCGACCT
>CAZKUH010000490.1:0-2356 GCA_964555895.1 uncultured Enterobacterales bacterium | reverse complement strand
GGTTTGGATATTATTAATGTAATTGGTGTTGGGGTTATCGTAAAGCAGGCCGAGAATAAAGGACTGATTGCTGGCCAGTCCACGAGCTTGTGGATTAGGTTTGTAGCCGAGTCCTTGTGCTATCTCCAAGACTTTTGTACGTGTTTTATCGCGCACATTGGGTTCGTCATTGAGCACCCGCGAAACGGTTTTCTTTGAAACGCCGGCTTTTTCAGCAACCACATTGATGGTTATTTTTTTCATGTTCAAGGGCACCTGTTTTCAAACCATGAAGCGGCACCCAAAAGAGCGGAGTTCCCTTCGGTGACCAGATGGACGGGAATTTGTTGTAAATATTCTTTCATCGGCCCTTTTTCCACAAACCCGTTCATGAATTCGCTAGCTAGTAAAAAGTCAACAATTCGAGGCAATATGCCGCCACCCAGAAACACCCCGCCTCTGGCGCCTAATGAGAGTGCAAGATCGCCGGCAACACTGCCTAACCAAGCTGTAAATAATGCCAAGGTTCTATGACAAAGGCTATCATCAGAAATTAAAGCGTAGCGGGTGATTTCTTCGGTAGAAAGAATAGGCGCAGCAATGCCTTCAACTTTGGCTAAGCCCCGATAGAGATTGATTAACCCCGGTCCGGAAAGGACTTTCTCAATGGAGACATGGGAAAACTCTTTATTTAAAGTCTCTATAATCGCGGCTTGCAGGGGTGTTTTTGCCGCTAGGGTGATATGGCCACCTTCCGTTGGCAGGATGTTGAAATAACCATTTTGCGGTGCCAAAGCAGCCACTCCAAAGCCAGTGCCAGGGCCAACAACCGCAATCGGAGACGTGTCGACAGACTGCCCTTTATTTAATGTTCTCAGATGGGTTTTATCTACATGGGAAGTGGCGAAGGCATAAGCGGCAAAGTCGTTAATGACTTCGAGACGAGAAAAATGAAGTGTTTTTGTGACCTCTTTGATAGAAAAATTCCAGTTTAAATTGGTTAAATTGACACAGTCGTCAACCACGGGGCCGGCTACTGCGATGCAGGCTCCGTGGAATTCAATATTGTTCAGGCTGTCAATATAAAAGCGAGTGGCACTTTCTATACTGTCAAATTCAATACTGGGATAGGTACGCTGATGGGAGATTATAAATCGACCATTTGTATTGTTTTTCCCTGTAATAAGCGCAAAGCGGGCATTAGTGCCACCCACGTCAGCGACTATGTAAGGGTATTGGATAACTTTTCCACACATAAATTGGCTTCTTCAATTGCCCGCATTTATTTGCCATACTTTTATTTATAATGAGGCAACGAAAATGCTAGTTGAAAAATGACAAAAAACAAACGGTAGGTTTTAACGATATGATACCGGTGTCATTCTTTGTCTTCAAAACAGGAAAATATGACAATTTGAAGAAAAATTCAAATAAAAAATAACATTAGAATTTACGCATGCTCGCTAAGTTGTTGATTTTTGGTTGAATCAGTATTTTGATGTCAGATGAATACGTATGCAATGCGTTGTTAGGATGGTGTCCGGGGCGTATTCTAAGGTGGACATTAGTAATGTTCTTTGTTATCTCGTGTGCAATTTCACATGACAAAACGAAAATGTAGATTACTTTGTCGCTATAAAAAATGTTGTGAAGAACACCGTAAAAATTATTTTTATAAAAACAAAAAGCACTAACAAGAAGTTTTGAAACTATTTTTAAAAATTAATAAACGTTTAAAAACTAAAACAATAGAGAGGATCCAACTATGGCAAATTTCCGGCCTAGTTTAATTACACTGGCTCTGGCAGCTGCAGGACTTACTTCAAGTATTGCCCTTGCGGCTTCGAATGAGCCCACCAAGCCAGCCGAAGAAACTGCGCAAGAAGTTCAGCAAGTCTCAGCCCAGAAAGATAAAACCAAAGAAGATAAGAAGAAAGCAGACCGTGGTGAAGTCATGGTTGTTACCGGTTATGCCGGGAGTATTTTCCGCTCTATTGATAAGAAAAGAAATGCCGATATTATCACTGAACAATTATCTTCAGATGATCTGGGGGCATTACCTGACGTTTCAATCGCAGATGCTTTAACACGTTTACCCGGTATCTCGGCTGTTAGAACAGGAGGGCAGGCGTCAGAAATTAATATACGGGGCATGGCTGGTGGCTTTGTGTTTACTACCATGAATGGTAGAGAACAAGTTTCAACTACTGGAACCCGGAGTATAGAATTCAGTCAATATCCTTCCGAATTAATTTCATCTGCTGCGGTTTACAAATCCCAGAAAGCCTCTTTACTCGAAGGTGGCATCGCCGGAACCGTTGAATTAACAACAGCCAGCGCACTGGATAATAAAGAAGAAAATAAATTCAATATTAAT
>CAZKUH010000489.1:0-2371 GCA_964555895.1 uncultured Enterobacterales bacterium | reverse complement strand
GTTCCAACGTCTGCTCTTCAGTATTTTATGTAGTGAATGAGACTCATTGGTAAACCGACTAACCACTCTATATAATTACCTCTATGGCTAAAGCAGAAAACAATCAACCGGTCGTTCTTGTTCATTATACAAGTCAGGCTGGAAATAAAAATAAAACACTGGAGCAAGAAATTGTTAAACCGGGGTCTCCAAGTGCTCGTTTTTTACGAAAAATGGAATCTAATCGACTTGCTCAACCTTGTTTTAAATCGATAGATAAAAGAAACAGCGTCAAGCATACCTGTTATGCCTACGAGCATAAGCAAATCATCCATTATCTGGACAACGCCAGCATTGAGCTTTTTGAAACCCTGCTACATCGCAATAAAGGGATCTACTCTGAAGCTATCTATAATGCCTTGACTTCGAGCGAGGAAATATTAACACCAGATCAAACAGCAGAAGACAATGACAAGCCGATCTTTGCTGAAGAAAAAGTTCAAATAGCAGAGACTGCAAAACAACAAGATTTTGCCCGCGATAATAAGCTCAAAGAGAGTTTAGCTGTCTCTGAGGCTATCAAGGAAAAGCTACTTAATATAGAAATTGTACCTTTTGGCTACCACTTACACCAGCACGAGATCAGAATGAACTTCGCCAGTAATGTGAGCATTTTTTTAGATAAAGACGCTAAAAGCATTACCGCAAAAACCATAGATTTATCCATTTCAGGCACCCGTATCAAAACTTCGCAGCTACTGGATACGGACGAAGGTGAAATGATATACCTCGTTTTTGATGATTTATGTAAAAAGACCATCATAAGCCAGCAAAAATTAGCTTATCGTGTCATTGATCTTTACCATGAGGACAAGCATTTTATTTATCGCCTTGTCAGAGTCAATGACCAAGCAGACGATGAATTTTCACATGAACTGGCCAACTTTATTCAAACGCATAAAAGAAGATACAAGATCGATCTGGAAGATTTCAAATCGACCATCTTGTCACACGCCTATGAAAGAATTTATGCACAAAGCATCGTACAGCTCCCATTATATTTTATAAGAAATTCTGGCGAACCCATTCTAAAATATGCGCTAATTAATAAAACTGTGGATTTATTAACGCATGAAGAAGCAAAGCATCACGATAAAATGGCACTCCCCAGTTCAGAGTACTTATCCATGTTAACGCAAAAATTGCCTTTGGAAAAAATATATCTGGCATTAATATCAAGCAATAATCCTGACAGTTTGATTGTTCCAAAAATCATTCATATCTACACATTCCAACAAGACTCCAATAAAAATTATATTGCCTTTGATACTGGGAAAAAACGGTCAAAACAATTAGATGAATTTATTCAACATGGCAAGAATTACCCCAGTTTCAAATTATGGGAACTAAAATTGAGGCCTGCTTTAATTCCTAAACAGGATCAATCACTAAATATAGACAGTTTATCTCTTTCAGAATCAGAACTTTTATTTGAAGAAATCAGAGATATATTTTTAACGGGTTTATTATCCTTGGTTTATTCAGCATCCTACAATTCTAAAAATGATAAATTCGCTCTATTGAATAACAAAAACATGACTCAGGATCCAAGTTGCCCACCATTAAATCTAAATAAATACTTATTCAAAAATCTGTATAACCATCATATTGAATATATAAAAACTGCTGAGAAAATTCACCGGGCAGAAAACCGCTATCAATTAACAACAGCCATCACATTAAATTTTGGCGATCAGGTAATTAGCGGAAACTCCATTGACTTCTCACCCAACGGCCTGAAAATAGCATTAGACAAAGCATTGAATGCGTCTATCAGAGATGAAATTGATATCTCCTTTGAAAGTTTACAAAAAAAGTTCCCTAAAGAGCATCTCTCGATGCAACATTATCGTTTAACCTACTTGTCTGAAGATAAAACCATCGCCTGTTTCAATCGGGATCATCGTTTCATCCTTCATGAAGCTTCCCTTTTTTTTAGAAAAATAATTAAATCAAATTCTCATAAACTTTCAACTTGTTCCAGCGATCAACTCATGATGATCCGGTCTCATTTATTTGAAAGAATATTGACCTATAACCTGTCTAGCATTCCGGCATTTATCACCCATAAAAACCAACTCATAAGTGTTGACTCCATTGCTCATGACGAGGTCCCTTCCTCTTTTTTAACTTTCTTTAAAATGGGCAACAGATTTAATTTGCATTATATATTTCAAGGTGAGAACTGGAATCTTATTTCAAGTAAAATCCTACAGTTTAAACAATCATCTAAAGCTTCATTGTCCTTGACCATTATCCTGCAGAAAAATGCAGATGGCGAAATTTCGATGTTATCCTGTGAAAATGACTATCATTTTTCTGCCAGAGATAG
>CAZKUH010000488.1:0-2377 GCA_964555895.1 uncultured Enterobacterales bacterium | reverse complement strand
TATTGTTGACACTAGCTACCGACTAAAGTCACACAAAAACTACAAAATCAATAAAAATTATCCATTATAATTAATATCTAATAATGATAACATACTCTGTAGAGCATTTGATGTAATTAAAGAAAAAAATATGTATGGTAGAAAATATATGGGAATTGAACGGAGTACTTTCCTCATTAATCACCAAGGTGAAATTAAAGCGGAATGGCGAAAAGTGAAAGTAAAAGGGCATGTGGAAGAAGTATTACAAGCAATAAAAGAACTTGATTAATGAGCATATATTCTTAACTTTCTACTCATTTCGCTATACTTCAGGAGCATCCATGTCAAGAGAGCAAATTGAAGGGCAAAGACTCTTTGTTTTAGACACCAATGTATTGATGCATGATCCTTCGGCACTTTTTCGCTTTTCAGAACATAATGTTTACCTGCCTATGCTGGTTTTGGAAGAACTTGATGCGGCAAAAAAGGGGCTTTCGGAAGTTTCACGAAATGTGCGACAAGTGAGTCGTTATATTGATGAACTGCTGGACAAATCTGCTGATAAATCTTTACAAAATGGTATTGAACTTAATAACATGCCTTTTGCTGATCTGCAAAATAAAGACGAAAGCCCGGTGTTGCTCAGCGGTAAATTATTTATCCAGACTGAAGAATTAAAAGTTAAGCTTCCGGAGGGGTTGCCGAGTAGCAAAATCGATAATATGATCCTCGGCGTGGCTCTCAGTTTGCGCGCCAAACATCCACACCAAAAAGTAACGCTTGTCTCAAAAGATATCAACATGCGGATCAAAGCAACTGCCTTGGGGCTTCATGCAGAAGACTATTACAGTGACCGTATCACCATCGATCTGGAACGACTCTATACCGGCTACTCACTGTTACCAGAAAATTTTTGGGACACTCACAGTAAAGAAATGGCTAGTTGGAAAGAACAAGGTCATACCTATTACAAAATCACTGGTCCGCTGATCTCACAATGGATCCCTAATCAATTTTTATATACTTGTGGTGAAGATACTTATGAATACATGGTTCGTTCAATAGAAAATAATTATGCAGTTTTAGAAGTAGCTAAAGATTTCCGACTACAAAAAAATGAAGTTTGGGGGATAAAAGCCCGTAACCAGGAACAGAGCTTTGCGCTTAATTTATTAATGGATGAAAACATTGACTTTATCTCATTACAGGGCCCTGCCGGAACCGGTAAAACACTATTAACTTTAGCTGCGGCACTAGAACAAACTATTGAGAAACAAAATTATAATGAAGTTATCATGACCCGAGTTACTGTTCCTGTGGGAGAAGATATTGGCTTTTTACCAGGAACAGAGGAAGAAAAAATGACCCCTTGGATGGGGGCATTAATGGATAATCTGGAAGTGCTTTCACCCAGTGAAAATACTGACCAGTGGGGGCAGGTGGCGACTCAAGATGTGCTGAGTCGATGGATAAAGATTCGTTCTTTAAACTTTATGCGCGGTCGAACTTTTCTAAATAAATTCATCATCATCGATGAAGCGCAAAATTTAACACCGAAGCAAATGAAAACACTAATCACGCGAGCTGGACCCGGCACTAAAATTGTTTGCATGGGGAATGTAGCGCAAATTGACACACCTTACTTAACCGAATCCAGCTCAGGCATAACCTACGTCGTGGATCATTTCAGAACTTGGGCACACAGCGGGCATATCACCTTGCTACGTGGAGAAAGATCACGGCTTGCCGAATACGCATCAATCCATTTATAACAATCTTCAGGATAAAGTATGAACACACTTGAGAAAGAAAAACCGACCGGTGAATTACTCACCCGAACTATTTCCATGCCCGCAGATACCAATGCTAACGGTGATATTTTTGGTGGCTGGATCATGTCTCAAATGGACATTGCTTCAGGAATCATGGCAAAATCAGTAGCGCGATCCCGTGTTGCCACGGTTGCGGTTGACGGTATGGCTTTTCATCATCCAGTCCATGTCGGAGATACTGTTGCCTGTTTTGGGGATTTAGTGAAAATAGGCACAACATCCATGAAAATTCAAATTGAAGTATGGTCACAAAGAGCTTTAAAAGATGAATATTTTTGTGTGACTGAAGCCTTATTTACCTACGTGGCCATTGATGATAAAGGCAAACCAATCCCGGTTAAAAGAAACTAACATTTGGGCTATTGAGCAATTAAAGCCGCTCTTTGACCAACAGGAACTTTGCTGTTTGGAAATATTATCACTTGCTGGTTGTTTTCAATAATGTACTCATATTCTCTCGAGGTATCTTCAGCGAGCTTGAAACCTTTTTCAAAATGCGTAAAGTTTGCCAAATTTTCACTTATATTTAATTTAAAGTCGTTACTGGTTTTGATGATTTCTTG
>CAZKUH010000487.1:0-2378 GCA_964555895.1 uncultured Enterobacterales bacterium | reverse complement strand
AGGTCAAAAAGAAAGCGTGAAAAAAATATTTTAGGGTGGGGTTTGGTGTTTAAAAAGTGGGGATTTAGTATTGGGTAACGGGTATTGGCCTTTAGATCAGTATTATTTGTTAAGACACAAGCTATTCGGTTAATGTCACTGTATTGCCGATTGTTTCTGGTCCCAATGACCGTGGGATACCTGGTTTCTAACCTCATTGATCCGTGCTTTGGTCGTACTATCAAAATTTTTCTCCAAAGATTCCTTTACTATATACTTTAACTGCATAGCCCCATGAATGGAAAGATGGTCATCATCAAAATAATTAGGGTAACCATCCTTAATAATTTCACAATATTTTGGTCCACAGAGAATTTCATGGGGATAAATTAAA
The DNA here is from genome assembly GCA_964555895.1 of uncultured Enterobacterales bacterium. Taxonomy (GTDB): domain Bacteria; phylum Pseudomonadota; class Gammaproteobacteria; order Enterobacterales; genus DRNA01. Next base: position 2,005 of record CAZKUH010000487.1, on the reverse strand, counting down.
TCAATATTATGTTTTTTAGATATGGTTAATCCAAGTTTCAGGAATTTATTCTGTCGATTTTGGTAGTCAATTAACGTAGGTCTTATTTCCGAATTATCCCCTCTAATTACGTGTTTTGCCAATGTTGTGGGAACGTCAAATCCAACTTCTGGGACAGGCATTATCAATACGACTTTTTTACCTAAACTGATTAACCAAGAAACTGTTTCATCTAAAGCCTCTGCAATCATAAGGTCATGTTGTGTAACATCTTTGTGATTATATTGAACTGCTAGAACTTTTCCAACGGTCTCATCCCCATAAACAGAATTTTCTACATAAAATCCCCAACGTGCAATAAGAAAAACAGTTTTAAGGCTCTTTTCTTTAAGGATATAATCTCGAACAAGTCTTCTATCTGTAAGGCAATTAAAATTTTGCACAGTTGTTTGTCTTTGAACACCCAATAAAGGTGGGCATCCACTCCAAACTGCTAGTTTACCATTCAAACCAAGATTACGAGCAACTGCATCAAAAACAGGGGCAATAGCGCCCGCATGCGAGTCACCCCAAAGCAAAAAATCAACCTTTTCTTTTGGATTCTTTGTTCCCATGCGACAAAATTCGCGCTCCCGGTTTTCGAGTGTAAAATTATTACAAGAAGAGCTATTAAAAAATGATTTATCCTCTTGAGCTTGAATAATATTGTCTAATTTCATATCAAATCTTTGAGGGAGGCCATCCAATTTCACAATAAACAAGCCATAAACTGAAAATACGAGAATACTAATGACAGATATTTTTAACATGCGGTTTTTTGGAAAAATACTGAAATTTTCCCTAAACGGCTTTTCAATAATATAATAAGAAAAGCAGGAAATCACAAAAGCCGCACCCAGTACTATCATTTTATCCGCAACAGTTAATTTTGTGAGCGCATAATATTGGCTTATAATTAGGGCGGGCCAGTGCCAGAGATAAAAGGAATAAGAAACCCTACCCACAAATGCGACTGGTGCAAAACCTAACATTCTTTTTAATACTGTATTGTGATTGTTATTCAGTGACCAGATGATCAAGCCTGTTCCCAAACAGGGTACCAAGGCCGTCAAACCAGGGAAAAGAGTTTCTTTTGAATAGAAAAATATCGGAAAAAGCAAAAGAACGAACCCAGCCCAGCTAATACAGTTTATAGTGATTCTGTTTTTGAGATTAGAGAGGGTTGACACTGCAATCAAAGAACCAATTAATAGTTCCCAGAGGCGGGTCGGCAATAGATAAAAGCTGGCAATAGGTTTGTAATAAACTGCAACAGCACTTAACAGTAACGATGAAATTCCTACAATAGCAAGGATTTGGACAAAACTTTTTGGAAACCATTTATTAATAAAAATCATTAGGAAAGGAAAAAATATATAATACTGCTCTTCGACGCCAAGAGACCAAGTATGCAATAATGGTTTTAGTTCAGCCGCCTTCTGAAAATATCCTGCTTCTGACCAGAAATAAATATTTGATGAAAAAAGTGCTGTTGTCCAAATACTTGTGCCAAAATTCTTGAACATAACAGGGTCAAATACCTTGGCCCCAACCACAGCAACAACAGCCATCATAAAAAATAATGCAGGTAAAATCCTCCGGAACCGTCGCCAGTAAAAGTCCGAAAACGAGAAACAGTTAGCATTAATCTGTTTGTAAATTATGCTCGTAATCAAGTATCCTGATAAAACAAAGAATATATCGACACCAATATACCCCCCGGAAAGAAATGGCAAACCGGCATGATAAAAAACAACCGACAAAACGGCTACCGCACGGATACCGTCAAGTTCTTTTCGATAATACACTTAAAATATTTCCCAATAACAATAATGCAAAAATTATTCTTAAACCTCTAATTGAATTAAAAATAATTTTAGTTTCTATAGTATAAAATATCATTAACGCAAAATAATTCACCGAATTAAGATGATATACACAGAATCCTCGAGAATCCGAGAAAGATGTTGACGTGATGCGAGAAATT
>CAZKUH010000486.1:0-2378 GCA_964555895.1 uncultured Enterobacterales bacterium | reverse complement strand
AAAGGCGGTATTAACCACACAGACCGGTTTTTTTACCGAGCGAATTACCGCTTCCAGTTGATGTCCAATGCCGGCATGATGCTTTTCATGCTGTTCCCCACGAATACCCATCACCACAAAATCAATATTCTCCTCGAGTGCAATTAATGACTCAACCAAACCACCATGCTGTTGGCCCGTTTCAACACCTTTTTCACAACGGGAATTTAAATGTTGCTTCACTTGGTTTAGCATTTGTTGTCCTTGCTTTATCAACAGTCGACTACGGTTTTGCTCAGCATCTGTCAGTTCTTTTAATAGCTCTTGTTGACTACCCAGACCAATAGCGCCAGTATAATCTGCGACGGCAGGATGGTTAGAGTGTTCAATGGTATGTAGTAATTTCAGCGGGATATTTAATTTATTGGCAAACCAGCAAGAATAATCGCCCACCGCTTTACTCACTTGGGAGGCATCAATACATGCTAATACGACTTTGGTTGGTGATTTCATTAATGTCCCCCTAGAACTTTTTCGATTAATTCGGGTTTATCATAAACCCCAAAACGATCAATAATAGTTTCACTGGCTTCATTTAATCCGATTATGTTGACCCTGGCACCTTCCCGACGAAATTTTATCACGGCTTTATCTAATGAATAAACGGCTGTAATATCCCAAAAATGTGCCTGACTCAAATCGATAACAACCGCCGATACCGCTTCTTTAAAATTAAATTGTGCTAAAAATTTAGCCGCTGAATTAAAGAAAACCTGTCCATGAAAACAATAGGTCCGAACACTTTTTTCATCATCCAGAGAGGATTCCACATACATGAAATGACTCAGCCGGTTAGCAAAAAACAGCGAAGCCAGTAACACCCCTACAAAAACCCCGTATGCCAAATTATGTGTCCAAACCACTACAATAACCGTTGAAATCATCACCACATTGGTAGAAAGAGGATGAACGCGTAAGTTACGAATAGAATTCCAGTCAAAGGTTCCTATCGAAACCATTATCATAACAGCTACCAGAGCAGCCATGGGAATTTGCGCCACCCAATCATTTAAAAAAACCACTAAAAACAGCAAAAATGATCCGGCAATTAAAGAAGAAAGCCGTCCCCGACCACCCGATTTAATATTAATAACAGATTGACCAATCATGGCGCATCCCGCCATACCACCTAGTAATCCTGAGCCAATATTTGCCAATCCCTGCGCTTTACACTCACGGTTTTTATCACTGGGGGTATCGGTAAGATCATCGACAATGGTTGCCGTCATTAAAGATTCCAGTAAGCCCACTACGGACAAAGCCAGTGAATATGGGAAAACGATAGTCAATGTTTGCAGAGATAATGGTACATCCGGCCATAAAAAAATGGGCAGAGTATCAGGTAATTGCCCCATATCTCCCACTGTTCTTATTTCAATTTTGAAAATCAGTACCACTGCTGTTAAAAGTAAAATACAAACCAAAGGTGATGGAATAACCTTGCCAAATCTGGGTATATAGGGGAACAGGTAAATGACTCCAAGCCCTGCAGCAGTAATGACATAAACAGACCAACTGACATCCGTCAATTCGGGTAACTGCGCCATAAATATCAAAATCGCCAGCGCATTAACAAAACCCGTCACCACAGAGCGTGAAACAAAACTCATCAAACTACCCAGCTTTAGATAACCCATGATGATTTGCAGAACACCTGTCAGTAAAGTTGCAACCAGCAAATATTGTAAACCGTAGTCCTTTACCAATGTGACCATCAACAGCGCCATTGCTCCCGTAGCCGCCGAGATCATCCCCGGCCTGCCGCCTAGAAAGGAAGTGATTACAGCAATACTAAAGGCAGCATAGAGTCCCACTTTCGGATCGACACCTGCAATAATTGAAAACGCTATGGCCTCAGGGATCAAGGCCAGCGCGACAACAAGGCCAGCCAAAACATCGCTGCGAACATTACCGAACCAGTCAACTCTTTTAGAAAGTAATAACATTGAAAACCTGATAAATAGACAGTTGCATTATCATAAAGACCAAAAGGTCAAGGGGCGCGGATTCTACCGATTTATGACTCAGGTTACAAATAGAATAACGACTTTAGCTAAACGCCGGATAAAAACCGTCGACATTCCAGCGTAAATGATCACGTTCAATGACAATATCCATATTAATATCGGCGCGCAACGTAGTGCTTTTTTCTCTATGGAGGCAATTTTGCGCCTAACAACCCATTATCTGGATAGGGATTTTCAATATATACCCGTGCAACCTGAAAATGCGGGATTTCAAAGTTTTAGTGGGTATCCAGGTCAATGCATCGCTTGCAGGGAACGATGTTTCATTTACAAGCGCGATAACGAAGGACTGGATTTCCACTGAATCTCCCG
>CAZKUH010000485.1:0-2393 GCA_964555895.1 uncultured Enterobacterales bacterium | reverse complement strand
TTACACCCCTTCTAGCGGTGCTTGCTGGTTTAATATTTGGCCGCCTGATTTTTCGCTGGCAAGCTGCTTTTAATAAACTGGCGAATATCTTCATTGGCGGTTTTCAGATCGGCACGGCGCAGGTACATCATGTGGCCACTTTGATAACCGTGAAAACTCAGACGTTTTGTCATGGTGCCAGCAGGGTCCAATTGTCGCAGGGTATATTTTGCATCAAAGTAATTGGTGGCTCCATCAAAATATCCAGATTGGATCATCACTTTCAAGTAAGGATTTTCTGCCATAGCCAACCTTAAATTTTCGCCGGTGTGATCATTTTTACGATCCCAGGGTCGGACGTCACCAAACATATTATATTTGAGATCCGTTTTATATTTGAGGATTTGCCGGAGGTAATAATTAATTGCAGGGGTGAATGAATGCAACCAGGAAGATAACTCGGCATTATAATCGGGAGATTCACCTGCTGTCATTTTGTCAATACCCGTGTATCTCGAATCCAGGCGACCAATAGTTTTACCTTGATCGCGAAGTAACTCTTTCCAGAATGCACCATTAGAGATATCCAGGTTGTGTTGCAACACAAATTGTGGAGAAAGCCCAGCATATAAAGCGACTTGAGTTGCAATTGCTTGTCGTTCTTCTTTGCTGATAAAACTCCCAAGTGTGAGTGCAGGAAGGTATTTTTCCAGTGTATATTTTTCTACTTTTGCTAATAAATCATCTAATGGCAGTTGCTGTAATTGATCATTCAATACTTTGTGATACCAGGCTGCGGCTGCAAAGTATGGCAGTCGATTTGCAATTCGTACCGGGCCATCTCGTTTAATACCCAGATCAGTCGGTGAAACCAGAATCACCCCATTGAGATACATCCATTGCGCATTTTGCAATTCTAGAGCGAGACCAGAAACGCGAGTGGTACCATAGCTTTCACCGATAAGATATTTGGGTGATAACCAACGATTATTTCTTGTAACAAAAGTATTTAACCATTCGGCCAGATATTTGATATCGGCATTGACGCCAAAGAATTTTTTTCTGAGTTCCTGCTTTGACAGGCTTTTGTTATTGTCATCCTTAGCTTTTTTGTCCTGTTTTGGCGGGATAATTCTTGAGTAACCTGTATTGACCGGATTGACATACACAATATCAGCCGTATCCAAAATTGAAAAAGGGTTTTTTCTGATGCCATAGGGCTGTACTGGATAACCTTCATCGTCAATTTTAAGAACTTGTGGACCGGTATAAGCGATATGCATCCATACAGAAGCCGAACCCGGACCACCATTGAATGAAATCAACAGTGGGCGATCCGCTCGGTTTTTTACATTGTCGCGAGTGTAATAAGTATAAAAGAGTGCGGCGATGGTTTTGCCATTCTTATCCCACACGGGTTGTGTGCCAGCGATCGCTGTATATTTGAAAGACTGACCTTTCACCGTGGTTTTATGGTGCGTGACCACCCTGGATTCTGCTTCTAGCTGGCGGTCGTAGGCAAAGGCCGAGTTTGATAGCAAAATAAAGAACAAGATTTTAACGAGATGATTCATAAGGAAACCTGGAAGAAGATATTGTCATATGGAACAAGTTTAAAGTTTTGTTGATTTTAACTGAAGATATTACCATAAAATGATAATAGTCCTAGTTTTTCAAGGAAAAGTATCAGATTTGAGCATATAATTGAATTACCGATTATTTTAACATCATTGCAAACTATTGCAGGTAATAGTGCTCTTGGCATTGTATAATGATCGATCGAAGTTATGAAGGGATGTATTAGTGATTTTCAAGCGGATTGGATAAATAACCGAAATATGTGGAAGTTGATGCGCGGAATAAGGTTAATGCGATTGAAATGAGTAGTTCAAATACAACATCACCCATGCTCAAAACCGATGAACAAGTTAGAGCATTTCAAAAATTACTGATGTCAGTTCATAGAGACAATACCGCGCTGCTATTACATGACCTTATAAAATATATGGGTATAGACGGTGCGTTGATTGTAGAAGCGGCTATCGACCATCCGGCCCAATGTCGAATCATTTCTGGCTTTATCATTGAAAAGGATATTTCGGGCAATTCTTATGATTTAAAACGCTCACCTTGTGCTGGCGATACTGCAACCCAAAATAATAGTGGCTTGATTCAGGTTGACAATCTGCTCAGAGAATATCCCCATGATGAGCTTTTGCAGTATGCTGATATACATCAATATCTGGCTTATCACCTATTAGATGCAAATCATGTTTTAAGGTATTTGATCTTATTGAGCGAGACTCAAATAACCCATCTGCTTGAGAAGAAAACATTTTTAGATAACATCATGCCATTGCCCCGAGGTACCCGCCGGAACCGGTTGCAAATTCAGAATGAGCCGGGGGCGCTGG
>CAZKUH010000484.1:0-2394 GCA_964555895.1 uncultured Enterobacterales bacterium | reverse complement strand
CAAGGTTTGATAGCATTAATTTCTGGAATTAAACTTAAAATATAACCAAGAGAAGTTTTTATGTTGGATAGAATAAAAGTGGTGTTAATGAATCCCTCTCATCCAGGCAATATAGGTGCGACTGCAAGAGCGATGAAAACTATGGGAATACTGAAACTTTGTCTGGTAGAACCTAAAAAATTCCCCTGTGCAGAAGCGACTGAGAGAGCATCCAGTGCGGCAGATGTACTACATCAGGCTCAGATAGAGGGGTGTATAGAAGATGCGACCGCCGATTGTCAATGGGTGATAGGTGTGAGTGCGAGAACCAGATATTTGGATTGGCCAACCCACAATCCCAGAGAGTTTGCAGAATCCCTGTCTGATAAATTGACCAATGGAAAGGTTGCCATTGTTTTTGGACGAGAAAATTCAGGGCTGACTAATCAGGAGTTACAACATTGTCACCAACAAATTTGCATCCCTTCAAATCCTGATTATGGCTCTTTAAATTTAGCCATGGCTGTTCAGGTGATTTGTTATGAAATTCGAATGCAGAATTTGTTGATAGAGCAATCGTCAGCTATCCATGAAAATCATGCTTTAGCACCAGCCTCTATGAATTCTGTGGAGGGTTTATATCAACATTTAGAGCAAACGATGATTAATACGCAATTTTTGGATGAGCAGCAGCCCAAGCATTTAATGAAGAGGATTCGAAGAATCTTTGGAAGAACAGCACTTGAAGACGCAGAAATTAATATATTAAGAGGGTTTTTAAAGTCAGTTAATGTTATTATTGATAAACGATCTGATCATACAGATCAAATTCTATAAAAAATCGAAATATTATTATTCCTGTATATTCTATTCAAACCCTGGTTATTACTTGACTTAATTAGTCAGATACTCGATAATAACCATTTAGTTTACTCAACTATTATCAGGGTGGAGATCAAATGAAACTCACGACCAAAGGCAGATATGCTGTTACAGCAATTCTTGATGTTGCGTTACGTCAACAAAAGGGCCCCATTTCGTTGGCTGATATATCTTTTCGTCAAGATATTTCATTGTCTTACCTTGAGCAATTATTTTCAAAATTACGCAAAAATGGCTTGGTAAAAAGTGTCCGAGGTCCTGGTGGAGGATACCTTTTGGGGAGAGAATCGTCGGCAATTAATATTGCTGAAATTATCCTAGCGGTTAATGAACCTTTGGATGCTACTCGGTGTCAGGGGCAGGGAAATTGCAACGATGGAGAAACCTGTTTGACTCACCACCTTTGGAAAGATCTGAGTAATCAAATTAAAGATTTTTTAACCAGTATCTCTTTGGCTGAGTTGCTTATTCGTGCTGAAACGAGAACCATTTCACAGAGACAAGACGCTCATTTTGAAGATAGTCGTATTGATTGTGATCAACTGGTTTCGCAATAGCCTATATTAGAATAAACCGTAGCATTAGTATGAATATTAAGCCAAAATTAAATTTTCGGAGAGCACAATGAAATTACCCATTTATATGGATTATGCTGCGACGACACCTGTTGACCCTATCGTTTTAGATAAAATGGTAAATTATATGTCAACGGATGGTTGTTATGGTAATCCAGCATCGCGTTCACATAAATTTGGCTGGGAAGCTGAAGAAGCCATCGATATTGCACGTCAACAGGTTGCTGATTTAATACAGGCTGATCTTCGAGAAATTGTCTGGACCTCAGGCGCTACCGAATCTGACAATTTGGCCATCAAGGGAGCGGCTCATTTTTATCAGAAAAAAGGTAAACACATCATCACCTCTAAAATTGAGCATAAGGCGGTGTTGGATAGTTGTCGTCAGTTGGAAAGAGAAGGATTTGAAGTCACTTATCTGGTTCCAGATAAAAATGGCAGAATTACTGTTGAAAATGTTAAAAATGCACTTAGGGAAGATACCATTCTGGTTTCAATTATGCATGTGAATAACGAAATAGGAACCATACAACCCATTGCAGAAATAGGTGAATTAACGCGTCAAAGAAAAATAATTTTTCACGTTGATGGCGCTCAAAGTGCTGGAAAAATTCCACTGAATATGGAGCAAATGAAGGTTGATTTATTATCATTGTCAGCGCATAAAATCTATGGGCCCAAAGGTATGGGAGCACTTTACGTCAGACGTAAACCCAGAATCAGGCTTGAGGCGCAAAGCCATGGTGGTGGACATGAGAGAGGAATGCGTTCAGGAACGCTTGCCACTCATCAAATAGTGGGCATGGGTGAAGCCTTTGCGCTGGCCAATGAAAATATGCACACTGAATCCACTAGAATAGTCGCTTTAAGAGAAAGACTTTGGCATGGAATAAGTTCTTTAGAAGAAGTCTTCCTCAACGGCGATGAAAAGCATCATGTTCCAGGGATTTTGAACGTA
>CAZKUH010000483.1:0-2396 GCA_964555895.1 uncultured Enterobacterales bacterium | reverse complement strand
AGAGTCTTCACCCGTGCACAATTATTAGATTCAGTTTGGGGACACCAGATAATTCTAGAAGAGCGAACCGTAGATGTTCATATCCGCAGATTAAGGAAGTCTTTATCCAGGGCCGATGCTGATAAACAGATTCAAACTGTTCGCGGCACTGGTTATCGCTTGTCAAAATAATGAACAAAGTGAATTGAAATGAGTGATCTGCGTTGGGTTATGGGGAAGCAATTTTCTTTATTGCTAATTTTATTAAGCACTTCCTGGTTTGTGGGCTATTTATCCGGCTATATTGCATCCTTGATGGTGTTAACCCTGTTGTTATTTATTTTTTGGCATACCCGCCAATTTATCAAATTGTTCAAATGGTTGCATAGCACCCGGAAAGGTGTTGTGCCAGAAGGTTCTGGACCTTGGTACCCTATTTCGGATGAACTGTATAAATGGCGAAAACAATCGCGCAAAAATCAAAAAAAATTACTCTCGGTTATCAATGAATTTAGAATGTCTACAGAAGCCCTGGCCGATGCGGTGGTGGTGTTAGATAATAGCGGGAATATTGTCTGGAGTAATAAGGCCTGCAAAAGTTTACTGGGTTTGTCCCGCAAAAGAGACCTCTCGCATCGCATAACGCACCTTATTAGAGACCCTAAGTTTGTGCAATTTTTGGACGTGGGCGAGTTTTCGGAATATTTAACCATCAATTCCCCGGTTGAAACGGACAAAGTGTTGAGTATTCAAATTACGCCATATTTACAAGGACAAAAATTACTGGTTTGCCGTGATATTTCTCACCTGCAGAAACTCGAACGCATTCGGCAAGATTTTGTCTCGAATGTTTCTCACGAATTACGTACGCCGTTAACGGTAGTCACCGGATATCTTGAAGTTTTGGAATCATTATCTCAATATGACAATGATAATACTCGCACCATGATTAAAGAAATGTCGCTACAAAGCCATCGCATGAAGAATATAGTGAATGAACTCTTATATTTGGCGAGAATGGAGCAAGGCTTAAAAGAAAAAAGTGAAAATGCTCTCGATATGGCGGCTTTATTGGCGCAACTCAAGCAAGAAGCTGTTGCCTTATCTGGAGAAAAATATCATAACATTCAACTACTGACCGATTGTGATAAAGGCTTGCGCGCGTCATTTCAAGATGTCCATAAAATTTTCTCCAACCTTGTTTTTAATGCTATCAGATATACGCCAGCAAACGGTACGATTACCATCAAATGGATTTGTAACGAGAAAGGGGCTGACTTTTCAGTCATCGATAGCGGTGTGGGTATTGCCAGCGAAGACATTCCAAGATTAACCGAAAGGTTCTATCGGGTCGATCGAGGACGGGCGCGAGATGCGGGGGGTACCGGGCTGGGATTGGCGATAGTAAAGCACACCCTGGAAAGGTATCAAGCAAAACTGCATATTGAGAGTGAGCTGGACAAAGGGAGCACTTTTTCCTGCCATTTTAAGCCGGACTGGCTAAAATAATCCTGGTCTTAAGCGCTGATTCAGGTTGTGTAAGAACCATTGATTCCGCATCGGATCACATCTATTTCAGGGCTTGTCCTGACTCAAACCCTTTGAATTTCCTCTCTTTATCCTTGGTTTTTTGTCCAGAACGATAGCACAGAATGGCTTCTGCGCTTGGTATCGCTTCTTTCTATTTATTCATGATTATATCGAGTGTCATCCAATTGTCATATTTTGTCATTACTTTGAAATTTAACGTCGTTAAAATCTTTGGGATTTAAATAATAATTCTTTCGGCCCGGAGTGGTCAATAATAATTCTTTTGGAGAGTCCCATGAAATTTAAACGTCTGGTTTCTGTTAGTACAGTTGTCGGAGCTTTAGCTCTATCTGGCTGTGGTGGAGGCGACATCAATATTGTAGAAGGCGCAAATGTTGTAGCAGCCAACCCAGGGGGTGGCGGTGGTGGCGTGGCGTCCTTTCAATGCCCTTCATTTGCAAACAAGATAGCAGCTATTGGCAATTTTTCTAATGTTTGTGAAGTTAGCGGTACATTGACTGCAAATGCGACTTTTACCCGAGACGCTTTATGGGTTCTTTCAGGGCGTGTGGCGGTAGGTAATGACCGGGCAAATGCCAGTGTTCTGACCATTGAATCCGGTACAACTATCATCGGTCGAACGGGAGAAGACTTTATCGTTGCCCGACGTGATTCTAAAATCACAGCGTTAGGCACTCAATCCGCACCGATTACCTTTACTTCCATCGAAGATATTACTGGACAGGCAACGGGAATAGGGCAATGGGGTGGCGTGGTACTTTTGGGTAATGCACCCACTAATTTATGTGATGCCAATGGGGACGATATTTCAGATGCCACAGAATTAGCGAATTGTAGCGTTAATGCCGAAGGCAATGCCGGCTTAT
>CAZKUH010000482.1:0-2399 GCA_964555895.1 uncultured Enterobacterales bacterium | reverse complement strand
CCATTCGAGCCATTGCAGCACTTGTTGTTTTGGTTTCTCATATTGAATTACAAAAATCCCAACATGGTCTAAAAGCTATTTCTAGTTTGCGGTGTACCCTGTGGCCAGGGCTAGAAGTCGTTTGATGATGCATCGTTTTGAAAGAGACTGGTTTTCTCTGGTAGAACAAATTTTAAGTTCGAAGCAGGAAAAAGAAATAGAGAAAGCACGAACAGAATTAAAAGAAAGTCTTTTGACTGTGGCACCGGTTTTTGGGGATAATCCTTATTTTTTGAGTGAGGAAATCACCCTAGTTGATTGTTATCTGGCGCCGTTGCTTTGGCGATTAAAAGTACTGGGAATTAATTTAGCCGGCAAAGGTGCAAAAGAAATTCAGCAATATATGGAACGTTTGTTTGAGCGAGAATCTTTTCAAGGCAGCCTTTCAGGCTTAGAAAAAGAGATGCAGGATTAATGGCCAGCAGTCTTGAGCAAATGAGTTCAAATCGCCCGTATTTAATCCGGGCGATTTACGAATGGATAACGGATAATCAATTCACGCCACAACTTTTAGTAGATACCAGCATTGCAAACGTTATGGTACCGCAACAATTTATCAAGGATAAACAAATTTTATTGAATGTTTCTCATCTTGCAGTTACAGCATTAACACTGGGTAATGAATCTATTACCTTTAGCGCTAGGTTTTCTGGTAAAGCTTTTAACATTAACATTCCAATTGAGGCTGTGTTGGCAATATTTTCACGAGAAAATAGTCAAGGAATGGCTTTTCCAGATGAAAATCCCAACAGTGACGCTGAAAATAGGGATGCAGAAAACACCCTGAATGTAGTGGCTTCGTCAAACAAGGCATTAAAAAAAGGCCTAAAAAATTCTTTAGGTAAGGGGAATAAGAAGCAACTTGCCCCGGTGGCAGTGAAAGCCGGCAAAACAACAAAAAAGCAACATAAAGCCAAATCAACAGCCAGTCTAAAAGTAATTAAATAACCTCGACTCGCTATAAGGGAAGACGAAACAACTAAAAAATATTAATTGTTTCCAGGTAGCACGGGTATATATTCAAAAACATCAATGACTTTCTGTACACCATCAACATTTTTGGCTATAGCGATGGCGGTTGCAGCCTCATCTTTACTGACGATGCCCATCAGAAAAACTTCTCCATTTTCGGTGATAACTTTTATCGCGGTTGAGTTGAAATTCTTCTCAAATGTCATTTTGGTTTTAATTTTTGAAGTGATATAACTGTCACCAGAACGGGTGATTAAACTATTTGGAGCGGCGATCCTCAATTCGTTATGGACACGCTTAACACTGGGAACATTTCTCGCCAGTTCACCCGCCTCTCTTTTGAGTGATAAGGTGGGCGTTTGCCCGACAAGCAGAACTACTTCATTATAACTAACCACATTGATATGACTTTTTTCTTCAATGGCGTCATTTTCTGATAAGCGAGCATTGATTTTAAGTTCAATATTTTCATCTTCGATAAAAATACCAGCAGTTCGGCGATCAGTAGAGACAACCGCTGTGCCAGCAACACCAACGACGAGCAAAGCAGTACAACTCTGTAATAATAATGTCGTGAGCAGGATAAAAATAGACTGGGTTATATTTCGCATTTAATGTTCACCGAATAGATTAGAATCAACCACACAAGCGAGGCAATTTATTATCATCAACTGTACCTCATTGACTCTTAAAGAATTGGTCGAAGGGATCAGGATCTCTACATCATCAGGGCCAGTTAAACCAGCTATTTGCCCACCATCATCACCGCTGATGGATACAATGAGCAAATCTTTACTTAAAGCAGCTCTAATGGCCTGGGCGCAAGGAAAACAATTACCATCTTTGGTAAGGGTTACCAGGATGTCACCCGCACGCCCCAATGCTCTAACTTGCTTGGCAAAGACTTCATTGGGGTTATTATCGTTGTTAATTGCCGATAATAGAGAAACATTGTCTGACAGGCAAATTGCCGGCAAGCCGGGCCTCTCATTATGAACTTGATGAAGAAGTAAAGTGGTAAATGCTTGGGCTAATGTTGCTTCTATGCCGGTACCACATAACAATATTTTATGGTTAGAGATCAACGCTTGGGTGACGAGTGTTCCGGCCCTAGCCACCAACTCGGGTAGCGCATCTGCAGAGTCAATTTTAGTTTGTATACTCTCATTGAAGATATTTTTTACAAGTTCCACAGAACTCATGCTGGTTCACTCCTGTAACTGGAAAGCATCTTTGACCCAAATAATAGCGTTTAAGTTTAATTCATCAAGTGCGACGACATCAAATCGACAATAATGATGTTGAAATTGAGCGTGTTTTTGCAAAAAATATTCGGCTGTTTTAATCAGCTTTCTCTGTTTAAAAATATCCACGGATTCCAAAGCACT
>CAZKUH010000481.1:0-2418 GCA_964555895.1 uncultured Enterobacterales bacterium | reverse complement strand
CCGAGCCGAGCCGAGGAATCTTGCCCTGGGCCAAGCAATAAATACTTGATTACCTTCAAAACACCTCTAGTTGTAAACTTCTAAAGTCAGTTTCTTTTCTAAAAAATATCGACAAGTGAATTTCTGCGCTTAATTTTCTGACATTAATCATGGTTTCTACTCCCTATGCGGTTAATGAATAACGGTCTCCTGGATAAAAGAAATCTGAAAAGGTTGCCCATCGTTTCCCGGAGCAGGTTTTGCGGTGTAGTTTAAGACAGGGTGTCATTTCTTTTATTTTCAATAAATGTTTGATTTTATCAGTTGGGAACACCGCCTTCACCTCATGAGATACGCTGGAAACGGGCGCGACTTGCATCAAGAAACTGGCTGGAGTTTGCTGGTTGAAATTCTGAAAAAGATAATCTTGGGCAATTTCTGGATTGACAAAGCGTATTTCAAATTGAATAGGCATGTCATTTTCAAAATGAAGCACCTCAGAATAATATGCGCGCTTGGGTGCGTTGCTGTATTCCATCTCGAGTGCCAGGGCATTGGTTTCATCAGTGCAGAAAATTTCTGGCAAAAAAGTTTCATTTAGCATAATTTGACGACAATAGTGTAGATTACCTCGCCCTAGGATCTCGTCGGCAATATCTTTAATTTCCAGTAAGGATGAGGACATACGTTCTGGGTTGATAAATGTTCCTAACCCCTTAACACGTCTGAGTATACCTTCTTCAGAGAGTTCAGACAGGGCTTTGCGAGCCGTCATACGAGAAACATGGCAAATGACAACCAATTCATTTTCAGACGGTAGCCGTTGATTTAACAGCCACTTATTAAGGTGTATACCATCCATAATGTATTGTTTGACAGTTTTATATCTTAATGCGGATTTATTTGAACTTCTCACGGTTATCGCTTTAATACCTTAATTTATATTTCATAAAAAATCAGAAGATTAAAAAATTAGAACGTTATTAGAGCACTTGTATATACAAGCTGTCAAAAAAAATATTACGACGTAATAATTAAATGAAAATTTTAAAAAAATAACTAGGTTTCTTCAATGAAAAGCCCTAAAATACTCGTCCACTGTATATGGAATTGACTGGGAACCCAAAAATCAACATGAGTAAGCGCTTAATTTGTTTGTTTTCTCTGTTTTTGGGGTGGTCGGGCACGATGCTTTTAGCTGCTGTTCCCAAGGGCAATTCAGACGCAAAAGTTACACCAGCATCTTCACAAATAAAATCCATTATTTCGCCAAAAGTATGGTTGGAAACTGAAACCAATGCTTTACTCGATCGTATGGATGAACAATTAGCAACTTTTAAGTCCAATCCTCAAAAATTAGAGACCTTTTTGTACGATAAATCCATGACTTTCTGGGATTCCGCTATTATGGCGCGTGGGCTGGCTGGTCGTTATTGGTATAAAAGTAGTCAAAAAACCAAAGATGCATTGCAGGAGCAATGGAAATGGACGCTGATCCGTTATTTTCTTAAAGCTTTCCCATTCTACGATGGTCAGCGCCTACACCTTGAAAATAAGGTGAATTGTCATGGGCCACGCAGATGCTGGTTGCGAACGGCAATTAAAATTGCTGGAAAGGGTGCTGTAAATGTGGACCTTTATGCGCATCTGTCCAAGCCCAAAAGTAATACGAATACAGCACAATGGAAGTTAATAGATATCCGCATAGCCGGGGTCAGTTTAATTAAACACAAAAAGGGTGAAACTAGGCAACTGCTGAATGAAAAAGGGCTCTCGGCACTGATTGCTGCACTTTATAAAAAAAATGAGAAAGCATTGGTCAGCTTTCACCAAGGGCGTTTTAAAAATGGGGCAGCAAAAGTCACTATACGTGGAAACAGTAATGAGTAACTGGCAGCTTATTTACAGCAAACCTCGTCAAGAAGACAAAGCTCGACAACATCTGCTAAATCAAGCGGTTGAGGTTTATTTTCCACAAATTTCAGTGGAAAAAGTCATCAAAGGGAAACTGTGCTGCATCATGGAGCCACTGTTTCCCAGGTATCTATTCGTTAAAATACCGGAAAACGTTGCCTGGACCTCCGTTCGATCAAGTCGGGGTGTTTGTGATTTTGTTAGATTCGGCAACGAGGTTGCTGAAATAAATGAGCAACTCTTGCAGCAGATAAATAGTGTTATCGATACGCAAATATCAACTGGAATTAGTAATATTCCATGCGACGGTGATGAAATAATTATAAAATCAGGTGAGTTTTCTGGCTTGAGCGGTATATTTAAATCTCGTGATGGTGAACAAAGATGCTTCGTACTTCTGGAAATGCTCGGAAGAACAAATAAAGTTAAAATGGACCTGGTTCAAGTGAGTAAAGCCAGTTAAGTGTTCTCCGTTAGAGACAGCAAGATCCCTCCACTACGGTCGGGATGACAGGTTTAAGTCGG
>CAZKUH010000480.1:0-2420 GCA_964555895.1 uncultured Enterobacterales bacterium | reverse complement strand
GTTAACTATTGGTATACGCTGGCGCTTGAAGAACTTGCCGGGATACAGATCAAGGCAGAATTTCCTGATTACCGCTTAGCGGATTATTCAGAGACGCTATTGTTGAGTGAGATGAAATTATTCACAGATTGGTTTTTGCCTGGCCATTTAAATTATAAGCTGTCGAGCAAACAAACGGCAAAAATGGCGGATTTATATGAAAAACTCATACAACTGGCCCGCCATCAACCACAAGTGACCGTTCATCTCGATTACCATTCAAGAAATTTAATGGTGATCGAAAATAAAAAGTTAGGGATAATAGACTTTCAGGATGCAGTGATAGGGCCAATAACCTACGATTTAATTTCGTTAATAAAAGATTGCTATGTACGCTGGCCACAAAAGCAAATAGATCGATGGATGTTAAATTTTAAAAGGCAGCAAGCCGTCTTGCGTAACGTCTCTGATGATGAATTTATCTACTGGGCTGATACAATGTCCATGCAAAGGCATATAAAGGTCGCGGGGATTTTTAGTCGCTTATTTTATCGAGACGGCAAAGCAGCCTTTTTGGCAGATATTCCCTTAACACTAGATTACTTAAAAGTGTCGGCACAAAGGCACGCGGAATTTAATTGGTTTGGAAAATGGATAGCCGATGAACTCTACCCATTGACCTTAGAGAAAAATGCAAAACAACATGAGTAAAATACAGACACAAGGAGTTAAAATAATGGCAAACAGTTTTGAACAAACGGCTATCTTTGGTCAACTAAAACACCTTGAGGTTGTAAACAGCCAATGGGATTAACGAGTATTGAATTTAATAGCATATTGCAATCTATGGTGAGCGCATGAGTTGGTGGGGGAAAATTGTTGGTGGCACCTTGGGGTTTATGGTGGGTGGACCGATAGGCGCGGTTTTTGGTGTTTATGCCGGACATAATTTTGATAATGGACTAAAACAAAATTTTGGTACAACATCACAATTTGGGCGTGGTTCGCAAGAACGGATTCAGGCAACTTTTTTCAGTTCAACTTTTTCAGTGATGGGCTGTATTGCAAAATCAGATGGACATGTTTCCAAAAAGGAAATAGATTTTGCCAATGACATCATGAATGAAATGCAATTGAATGTAGCGATGAAAAATGTCGCCAGGGAATTATTTAATCGAGGCAAAGATAGTGACTTTAAATTACATGATGTATTAACTCAATTTAAAAAGGATATTCAAGGTAGAAAAGCATTATTACAAATGTTTCTAGAAATTCAAATCCGTGCGGCAAGTGCTGATGGGAAAATACTTGCAGGAGAAAAAAGTGTCTTGACAATTGTTTCAAGAAGTTTGGGTTTTAGTGATTATGAATTGGCGAGTTTAATTAGTCGATTTAATGCAGAACAAAGATTTGATTATAGTCAGAACCAAAACCTTCGATCGGTTGACCAAGTGAAACACGCCTATATTATTCTAGGGTTAAAACAAAATTGTAGTGATCAGGAGCTTAAAAAAGCCTATAGACGCCTCATGTCACAGCATCACCCCGACAAGTTGATCGCTAAAGGCTTACCTGACGAAATGATGGTGCTGGCGACAGAAAAAACGCAAGAAATAAAGTCTGCCTACGAGCTCATTCGCAAGGAAAGAAAAAAATGAAAAAAATAATTATATTGAGTATTACGTTCTTTGCACAATCAATTTTTGCAGAGCAAGAATTGATTGTCGGCATAGGGAAAGGCATGGATGATACCTTGATCCAGAGTCGCTCTATTTCCAGTGCGGATCAATGGGAAGTTTCATGGGCATACAACCTAGACAAGCCCTTTTCGAATGAGTACGGTTATTGGCAGTGGTGGGTACAAGCTGGGTATATTCATCTTGATGGAGTGCATGAAGGTCTGAGACAACAGCTCAATATTGTGCAATTAAAGCCTATATTAAGATTATTTCCCGGAGGAGAAAGCAGCCAATTCTTTTTCGAAGCAGGCCTCGGCGCAGCTAAATTGTCCAAAAAAAAGTTTGAACAAATAACCGTTAAAACCAAAGGTAATTTTTCAGTACATTTTGCGGCAGGCTGGCGTTGGACAGAAGATTTAAGATTATCTTTGCGTTACAGTCATTTTTCAAATGGTTATACCCACACGCCAAATCCTGGTATAGATACCTTGTCTTTAAATTTCCATTGGGCGTTTAAATAGTTTCTCATTTTTGTTGTTTGTTCTTTTGACTTCCAGGTTGTTTTTTTATATTTTTAAACCGATTTTTTTATCAAGCCAGGCGTTGACTGTGCGCTTAAGATTTAGCGTTAGTTTGCTGAAATTGATATCTGCACTATTATACAGGATCTGCTGGTAATCAACTTTGGCAGCCAGTGCTAAAAGTTTTCTTTTTTTCAACTGTTGGTTGGTTATTTTATAAAGATGGCTCCCCGCCAGTTCC
>CAZKUH010000479.1:0-2428 GCA_964555895.1 uncultured Enterobacterales bacterium | reverse complement strand
AAACGGCTCGAAGATCTCGTCTGCGTGCCTGGGATCGATGCCGGGACCGTTGTCATTCTGTGCCCGTTTGCTCATTATTGCGTGTGATGACATTAATGACCCCTCCCACGGCCTGGTCGCCGTACAAAACACCTGCACTACTGTTGAGTATCTCAATACGAACAATGTCATCGACATTAATATAGGCAAGTTGTGGTGCCGCAAGATCACTATTATTTAACCTACGACCGTTTAATAAAATTAATGTATTTGAACCAGCCTGCTGTGCTGAAAATCCACGTAAACTTATGCTGGTATTAGTCGAGTTATCGCTTATTTGCACACTACTTATCCCACGCAAAACATCTGTCAGCGTGGTCGCGCCGGAACGCCTAATCTCTTCAGCAGTAATGACAGTAATATCTGCGGCCACCTTCTCCATAGCAATTTCAGACCGCGCACCGACAATCACCATATCCGCATCAAGTAATGGTTTGTTTTTTGTCAGATCCGCATAAATAAGATTTGAATTAAAAGTATAGAAACCCAACAAAAAATATATTATTTTTCGATATTTAGAAAATCGAAAAACGTAAAAGACACTTTGAAATTTATTTGAGATCAGCATTTTAACGGTTCATAATTAATGATTAGCGACATTGGGTTCAAATATACTCCTGAGTGTAAAATGTCATTCTGCATGATTTTTTTGTCTCCAGGAAATGTTTAAGCTGGAATGACTCGAACTTCAATCAATTTTACGCTATTATAGCCGTCTACACTGCTGAACGTCTATAACATTTCATCAAATAGATATATTTTTAAGGTTTAAACAATGAATCGAAATACCAAGGAATATACACAAAAGCTTTTTCGCCAGCTAAAACAACAGTTACAACAGAAAATCTTGTTTCTTGACGGTGCGATGGGCACCATGATTCAGGGCTATAAACTCGAAGAAGCCGATTATCGAGGTCAAAGATTCAAAGATTGGTCTAGTGATGTTAAAGGCAATAATGATCTTCTCTCCATCACCCAGCCAGAAATTATTAAAGACATACATGCAGAATACCTTAAAGCGGGTGCAGATATCATTGAAACAAACACTTTTAATGGCACCCGCATTGCCATGGCGGATTACCACATGCAGGATCTCTCAGCCGAGATAAATTTTGCATCTGCTCAAATAGCCCGACATATTGCCGATGAATTCACCCAAAAAACCCCACATAAACCACGCTATGTCGCCGGTGTGTTGGGTCCAACGAATCGTACCTGCTCCATATCACCAGATGTCAATGACCCTGCATTTCGTAATATCACTTTTGACGATCTCGCTGCTGCTTATCTTGAATCCGCCAAGGCGCTGGTTAATGGAGGGGTGGATATTTTACTGGTTGAAACCGTATTTGATACCCTCAACGCTAAAGCCGCATTATTTGCACTCGAAACACTGTTTGAAGAACTTGGCTACAATTTCCCGGTTTTTATATCTGTGACGATCACAGATGCATCAGGAAGAACGCTAACTGGGCAAACAACCGAAGCCTTTTATAACTCCCTACGACATATCTCTCCTTTAGTAATCGGCTTGAATTGTGCCTTGGGAGCCAAAGAGCTGCGTCAATATGTAGCGGAATTATCACGAGTTGCTGAATGTTATGTCTCAGCTCATCCCAATGCCGGTCTGCCGAACGAATTTGGTGGGTATGACGAAACCGCAGAAAACATGGCGACAGAAATAGCCGAATGGGCCAACCATGGTCTGGTGAATATCGTTGGTGGTTGTTGTGGTACCGGCCCCGATCATATCAAAGCATTAGTGGATAAAGTTCTCCCCATCAAACCAAGAAAATTGCCGGATATTGAAAGAGCTTGCCGACTTTCCGGACTGGAACCCTTCACCATCGATAACAACAGTCTGTTTGTCAATGTCGGGGAAAGGACCAACGTCACCGGTTCAGCCAAATTTCTCAGACTGATTAAAGATGAACTATTTGAAGAAGCGTTGGATGTCGCTAGGGAGCAAATTGAAAATGGCGCGCAACTGATCGATATAAATATGGATGAAGGTATGATTGATACAGTGGCCTACATGAAAAAATTTCTCAATTTAATCGCCACTGAGCCTGATATTAGCCGCGTGCCTATTATGATAGATTCTTCCAGATGGGAAGTACTGGAAGCCGGATTAAAATGTATCCAGGGTAAAGGGATAGTGAATTCTATTTCTTTAAAAGAGGGTGAAGAAAATTTTATCCGCCAGGCAAAACTTATTCGTCAGTATGGGGCCGCAACTATTGTTATGGCCTTTGATGAACAAGGCCAGGCCGACACCGAACAAAGAAAAGTTGAAATTTGTTGCAGAGCTTATGAAATTCTCACCAAACAAGTGAATTTCCCAGCGGAAGATATTATTTTTGACCCGAATATCTTTGCTATCGCTACT
>CAZKUH010000478.1:0-2434 GCA_964555895.1 uncultured Enterobacterales bacterium | reverse complement strand
GCAAGTAATAAGAATAAAATAAAAATAAGTGTTTTATTCTTCATGAGATGTCACTATTGTCATTATCGTTGTTGGCTTTATCTCTTTTTAAAATTTTTGATAATTGAGCGGCAAATGATTGATTATTTTGTGCCGTTTTTTCAGCGATGACGATAGGGGTTTGTAAAGTGTGGATATGCTTGATACCCCGTGGACCAGACGCAAGTAATATTTGTTCGTCGCCGACCATGACCAACATCAATTTTTCACGAGTCCCTACAGGTAAATGTGCTATGATTTTTATCAGGCCATTTCCGCTAAGCTGATTACCAAATTTTAATTTTTTTGCTATCCAGGCGCCCCAAAAAATAACCAGCACCACCAGCACCAGTCCCCCGGCTATTTGGGATATTTGTGAAGCAGAAATTCCTCCCGTGGCAGCATGAGCCTTCAAGGGTGAAATCATAAGAGATATTACACTGATGACGTTAGCCTTCAGGGCTAACTTTTTTACAACTTTCATGAGTTCTAACTCAATTTTTTTATTCTTTCTGATGGACTCATCACATCAGTTAATCTGATACCAAACTTCTCATTTACTACCACCACTTCACCATGGGCGATCAAGGTGCCATTAACCAAAACGTCTAGTGGCTCTCCTGCGAGTCGTTCAAGCTCCACCACAGAACCTTGATTAAGTTGTAGAAGATTTCTGATGGCGATATCTGTACGTCCAACTTCCATGGACAATGTGACTGGAATATCTAAAATAACACCCAGTTTTTCATCATCTATGGTCATTGAATCATCTTGCGGTTGACCTTCATCGACTAACTGATCCATTTGTGCTTGTTCCGCGCCGCCAGCAGCTTGTTCAGCCATGGCATCACCCCAATCCGCTTCGGACGAAGCATCATCTTTTTCATCACTCATTGAAGCCTCCAACGTTCTTTAAAATATGTTTACGACTGATTTGTTTGGTAATTTTTACAGCCATATTCCCCCTAGATTCCCCGTAGTGTGCTCTAAATGTGGGTAAACCCCCGGCATTAACTACTACCTCTTCTGGTAAATCGACCGGAATAATATCTCCAGCTTGAAAGTTCATCACATCCCTTAAACCTATTTCTTTTTTAACCAGTGTCGCTTGTATCGCGATCTTTGCACTCATGGTTTCTTCACGCAAAGCCTCAACCCATCGTTGATCGACTTCATCCCGATCAGATTGCACACCCGCGTCCAATTTTTCTCGCATCGGCTCAAGCATAGAATAAGGCATGGTGATATGGAATTGTCCACCGCCACCTTCGAGTTCAATATTGAAACTACAAACCACCACCACTTCCGAAGGACTGACAATACTGGCAAGCGCTGGATTCACTTCCGAATCCAGATATTCAAAACTGAGACCCAACACCGGTGCCCAGGCTTCCTTTAAATCGATAAAAGCCTGCTCCAGCATGATCTGAATAATTCTTCTTTCGGTGGGGGTGAATTCCCGACCTTCAATCTTTGCATGAAAACGACCATCACCACCAAAAAAATTATCCACCAAAATAAAAACCAGTTTGGCTTCCATGGTAAATAATGCCGTCCCCCGCAAGGGTTTCATCCGCACCATATTCAAGCTTGTTGGCACAAAAAGACTATGAATATATTCAGAGAATTTAATCATCTGCACACCGTTCACAGAAATATCAGCACTTCTTCTCATCAAATTAAACAGGCTTATTCTTAAATGTCTGGCAAATCGCTCATTGATCATTTCCAGCGTGGGCATCCGTCCACGAACGATGCGATCCTGCGATGAAAAATCATAATTTCCAACTTCACCAGGACCTAAAGTATCATCGGTATCAATATCACCATCATCGACGCCATGTAATAACGCATCAATTTCATCCTGGCTTAATAAATCACTCAATGAAAAGTCCTCATTTTCTTATAAAAATTTATTCGTAACACAACCAATAAACCAGCCGTTATCGTTGCATAACAAAACCACTAAACAGCACCTTTTCCACACCGGGTTTACCAATTTTTTTCTGTATGATTTTTTGCACTATTTTAAGTGCACCCTGGCGCAACTTATTCTTGCCTTCCACCGTTTTGATTTCATCAACATTCGCGGCACTGAAAAATAACAATAAGTCATTTTCAATCAATGGCATATCCTTGGTTAAAGCCTCTGCTACATCTTGACTTCTCACCAAAAAATCTATCTGGATTTGCAGTGTAGTCATTTTTTTACCCGAAGGTATCTGCGCCAAAATCCCGTTAGGAATAGCCACATAAATTGCAGCTGCTTTGTTCTGAGCAGGCTCTGCAACTTCTTCTTTTATACTAGCGTTCTCCCCTTCCACAGCAGTCTTCTCAACCGCTTCACCATTACCTCCAAGAATTGGAGACGTAACAAAAAATCCAGACAGAGAATTAATAAAAAAGGTTTTAAGCG
>CAZKUH010000477.1:0-2442 GCA_964555895.1 uncultured Enterobacterales bacterium | reverse complement strand
CGCGGTGTCGGCCCCCACATGGCCCGCGATGCAGGGCAGCACGAAGGTCCGCGCGCTCCATAGAAATATAAAAAATTAATTTCATAACCAACTTTTTTTTCAGGAGAGTACAGATGAAAATATTAAAAAGATTTTTTTCAATTGGATTGCTGGCAATGTTATTGTCATCTTGTGGCGGGAGTACCGTACCTGAGCCCACAACCAAAACCTTACCCCCTTCAGGCAAATTCAGCATCGTTCTCACCGATGCAAGTGGTGATTTCTTAAGTTATACCGTCGATGTCAATTCTATCGAATTAACAAAAACTAATGGTACCGTTATCGAAACAAGTCCGATAAATTCCCGGATTAACTTTGCAGACTATACCGATCTTTCCGAGTTTTTCTCGGTTGTTACTATTCCGCAAGGACTGTATAACAAGGTCACTTTGAATCTTGATTACAGCAATGCGGAAATCATTATCCAGGATGATAATGGCATCAGTTATCCGGCAACAGCTGTTGATGCCAATGGCGTACCGTTGGCGCAATTTGCCCTTGATGTCAACCTTGGTGATAAAGATGCTGTCAGGATCACAAAAGGCAAAATTGCCTTTTTAACCATAGATTTTGACCTCGCAGCCAGTAATAAAATATTGGGATACGACCCGGCTCAGGTTGAAGTTGAACCATTTTTATTGGCAACTGCCGATTTAATTGACAATCGCGCTCATCGGGCACGCGGTTTACTCAATCGTGTCGATACTAGCAACAACACTATCACCATTGACATCCGACCATTCCACATCCGCCAGGGCGATTTTGGTCAACTTCAGGCACAAACCAATGATCAAACACGCTACGAAATTAATGGGGAGAGTTTTTCCGCTGTTGATGGTTTGAACCAATTGGCCACTTTAGCCGCCGGTGAACCCGTTATTATTCAAGGACAAATCTTTACCGCTGATCGTGTTTTTGTTGCCAATGAGGTATATGCCGGGAGCAGTGTGCCCTGGGATAATAGCGATGTGGTACGTGGTGTCGTTGTTTCTCGTTCAGCTGACACCTTGACTGTTAAAGGTGCGCATGCGTCTATTGGTGGCGATAGTATCACTTACAGAGACACTATTTTAATCAACCTTTTCGATACCACAACGGTGACCAAACAGTTGGGCTCCGACGTTGTTCTCGATAAAAACAGTATTTCAGTTGGCAGTCGTATTATTGCTACCGGAACATTGGACAGTACTACCAACACGTTAGACACCAGTGCAGGTTTCGCCCGTATGCGGCTCAACAGTGTCAAAGGTAAGGTCACGCAAGCCCAACCGTTGCAATTACATTTGACTCGAATCAATGGTCGTCCAGTACGAATTTTTGATTTTAGTGGCAGTGGTATTGATGCTGCCAATGATGTCGATGTGGCAAATTTTGAAGTCGATACGCAAAACCTGCTCTTGAACTCAGTCGCTCAGAATGACTGGTTGCGAATAAAAGGCTTCTTCAATGCCTTTGCTGCAGCACCTGCTGATTATGTGGCAAAAACGGTTGCAGATCTGGCGATTGATCGAAGAGCATCCGCCTTTGTTGCGGGATGGAGAGACGGTACCGCAGATGCTTTCATTGAATTGAACCCGGATTCTATGGTCCTCAATACTAGTAATGCTATCGCTTATGTAAAGATTGCCGGTATTCCAGCTATAAACGTCGCCGCTGATAAACCTTTCATTGTTAAAGCAATAACCAGTGACAGAAGCATTTACGCCATCAAACATATTGGTGCCAGAGCAATTAGCGTTTACCATAATATGGCGGATTTCACCCGGGCTGTGCAAGTAGAACTCGATAATGGATTGCTGGTATTAAAAACCTCATCCCTGGGGCGCTTTGATAAAAAGACCAATGAATTTACCACGGTCGCCTTTAGTGTGCTTTTTAATTAAACCTCACTTTCCCATCCACAAACCTTTGGGCAGACTAATCTCTGCCCTTTTTTTATTATGATAATTCAAGCAAACCCTGTTTAAATTTCTCTTTGATATAACGCTCAGGAACAGCACTCTTTTGGCTGACCAGAATAATGGTAATGATGGAAAAAATAAAAGCTGGAAACATTTCATAAAGCTCAAAAACACCACCAGAAAGCTGCTTCCAGATGACCACTGTGACTGCCCCCACAATCATACCGCTGAGTGCACCTGCTTTAGTGGTTCGCTCCCAGATCACCGAAAGCAGAACCACAGGACCAAAAGCACTACCCAACCCAGCCCAGGCATAAGAGACTAGAGACAAAACCCCAGCATCGGGATTTGAGGCAATAAAAATAGCCAGCAGTGCTAATACAAGTACAGAAATTCGCCCCACCCAAATCAATTCTTTTTGCGAGGCATTCTTTTTGAAAATTCCGCGATAAAAATCTTCGGTAATCGCACTGGAACAAACTAACAGTTGGGAATCAATGGT
>CAZKUH010000476.1:0-2460 GCA_964555895.1 uncultured Enterobacterales bacterium | reverse complement strand
ACTTATACCTATTTAAAGAAGCACTAACTACACTGATTCACATGAATATTTACAAATTCGGCTACCATTTATTATATTTAAAGCTTATTTTTGTGTAATATCATTCATTACTGTCCATAAAATACAAATTTCTCAAAAACAATGGCACAAAAAGCAGACACTAAAACTGATTTACTCAATCAACTCACTATTGACAGGGCTAGTAACCCGGTGTCAAGCAAGATGCCTTTGGGTAAGACTCTTTTTGTCGCTTTCATTTCTGTAATCATTGGCGTTTTTGTTAGCCGTTATTTTTTTGTCCCTGAAAATTCTTCTGCTATCAATACAAATGAAACTCGCATACAAAAATTTACCGAGCTAGAGCAACCAGGCGATGCTAAAAGCCGTTCGAAAGCCATAACCACAACAAACAGCAATAGCCCCACATCCGACGATATGGCCAGTAAGACCATTCTCAATGCTTCCGGTTATATAACCGCCCGTCGCATGGCTACGGTATCTGCGCAAATAATGGGGCTTATCAAAGAGGTGAATGTAGAAGAAGGAATGACGGTTAAAAAGGGTCAAATCCTGGCCAAATTGGATGACACTATTCCACGAGTAAGACTAGAGCGAGCTAAAGCGCAATTTGAATCAACCCTGGCAAATTTGCGCAGCACCAAAGCGTCTCTTGCAGAAGCTCAGCGTCAATATCAACGGGTGATGAGTAATGGTTACTCAAGTGATGCGGATAAAACCAAAGCCGATACCAATCGCAAGATGGCTGAGGCAACATTTAATCAAATTTCAGCAAATTTAAATGTCGCTAGGATTGAAGTACAAACGCAACAGGATTTGTTGGCACAGTACACTATCCGTGCCCCTTTTGCGGGTGTGGTGACCAAAAAAAATGCCCAACCGGGTGAAATAGTTTCCCCCGGTTCAGCTGGCGGAGGTTTTACCCGGACCGGGATCTGTACCATTGTTGATATGCGATCACTCGAAATAGAAGTTGATGTAAATGAATCTTTTATTGGTCGAGTTTCTGCCGGACAAATTGTTGAAGCCCATCTTGATGCCTACCTTGACTGGGCTATCCCGGCGTCGGTCATTGCCATCATCCCCACCGCAGATCGTGGTAAAGCCACGGTCAGAGTTAGAATAAAAATTGACATTAACAGTCCAAAAATATTACCCGATATGGGTGTAAAAGTTGCCTTCCTTAAATCAACCGAGCAGGAGTGAATATGAGCCAGGAATATATTTTCAAATTAGACCAAGTATCAAAACGGTTCGTTAAAGGCAAAGAAACTCTAACAATTTTTGATCATTTAAAATTAAATATCGAGCAAGGTGATTTTGTTGCCATTATGGGACCTTCCGGATCGGGAAAAACCACCTTACTCAATATGCTGGGAGGCGTTGATCAACCTACATCCGGCAGCATTGAATTTGATAATCATCGTATTGATAATTTAAGTGAAAATCAATTAGCCAAATGGCGAGCGGCAAATGTAGGATATATTTTCCAGTTTTATAATTTAATGCCAATGCTCAATGCCTCACGGAATGTTGAATTACCCTTAATGTTGACCCATTTGAAACATAAAGAAAGACAAAAACGCGTGCAAACTGCGCTCGAATTAGTAGGCCTGGCTGACAGGGCAAAACATATGCCCGGGGAATTATCTGGCGGTCAACAACAGCGTGTTGCTATTGCCAGAGCCGTAGTTTCTGATCCTAAATTGTTACTCTGCGATGAACCGACCGGTGACCTCGATCGACAAACTGCGGACGAAGTGTTGGAAATGCTGCAATTATTAAACCGTGATTTTGGCAAGACCATTATTATGGTAACCCATGATCCCTCAGCCGCAAAATATGCCAGCAGGATACTGCATCTGGATAAAGGAGAATTTGTTGAGAAGGAGCTTAACATATGAGTGATTTCTTCCTGGTTTATAAAAATTTGACCCGGAAAAAAATGCGTCTATTTCTCAGTTGTTTCGCCATATTTATCGCATTTTTAATTTTCGGTGCAGTTTCTGCGCTTAAAGGTTCTCTAGATTCCGGGGTTGAAATGTCTGCTGATAATCGGTTGGTAGTGGTCAATAAAATAAATTTCACCCAACCATTGCCCTACGCCTACGTCAACAAAATAAGGGCCATCGAAGGCGTAAAAGATGTCACTCACGCAAATTGGTTTGGTGGTTATTATCAGGAGCCTTCGAAGCAGATTGTGACCATGGCAGTAGATCCAGAGACTTATTTTACTGTCTACGACGAGTTGATCATCCCGGAAAAACAGCAACAGCAGTGGCTGAAAGACCAAACGGGTATATTGATCGGAGAACGCCTAGCCAAAGTTTATGGTTGGAAAGT
Source organism: uncultured Enterobacterales bacterium (assembly GCA_964555895.1). Taxonomy (GTDB): domain Bacteria; phylum Pseudomonadota; class Gammaproteobacteria; order Enterobacterales; genus DRNA01. Next base: position 99 of record CAZKUH010000476.1, on the reverse strand, counting down.
GGGTGAGAGTATCCCTTTATCGTCAAATATTTTTTCGCATAAAGATGGCGGGCACACCTGGGATTTTATCGTCGATGGTATTTTTTCCGCCAAAGAAAA